>JAKSOK010000205.1 GCA_024405615.1 Phascolarctobacterium sp. | reverse complement strand
AGAGTGCATTCGTGATAACGATTTCTTGAATATGCTATTATAAATTCTAGTATTTGTCTTAAAATTACAATAAATTATTTAAAGTTTAATTAGAGAAAAGCGGAGCTTTTCGTCCGAATCTGTTAACTGTTATTTGTTAACTGTTAACCTTATGGAGGTAAGTATGTCTAAAATAAAATTAATGACTGTTTTCGGTACTCGTCCAGAGGCTATAAAAATGTGTCCGTTGGTTTTAGAAATGCGTAAATATCCCGATTATATTGAACCGATTGTTGCGGTAACTGCACAGCATAGAGAAATGCTGGATCAGGTGCTGAACTTGTTTAATATTACTCCTGATTATGATTTGAATATTATGAAGGCTGGACAAACACTGTATGACGTAACTACTAGAGCTTTAATGGGCTTGAAGGAAGTTATGGACGAAGCTAAGCCGGATATGGTTTTAGTACACGGAGATACAACAACTACTTTTGCGGGTGCTTTAGCTGCTTTTTATGCTCAAATTCCCGTAGGTCATGTTGAAGCGGGTCTGCGTACGGGTAATAAATATTCTCCTTATCCGGAAGAAATGAATCGTAAGTTGACTGGTGCTATAGCAGATATGAATTTTGCGCCTACTTCTACCAGCAAGGGAAATCTGCTTAAGGAAAACGTCAATCCTGCTAGCATTATTGTTACCGGTAACACTGTTATAGATGCTTTGCAAACTACTGTAAAGCAAGATTATAAATTTGAAGATGAAGAGTTTAATAAGGTTTTTGCTAAAGGTAAGCGTTTAATTCTCATGACAACTCATCGTCGTGAAAATTTAGGCGAACCTATGCGCCATGTATATCAGGCTTTAAAAACTGTTTTAGAAACTCATCCAGACGTAGAGGCTATTTTCCCAGTTCATAAGAACCCTAAGGTTCGTGAGATTGTTAAAGAGGTTTTAGGTGGTCTTGATAGAGTTCATCTGATTGAACCTATGGACTATGAGCCTTTTGCTAATTTAATGGCTAAGGTAGATATAGTTCTTACGGATAGTGGCGGAATTCAGGAGGAAGCTCCTGCTTTAGGAAAGCCGGTTTTAGTTCTGCGTGATACGACAGAACGCCCTGAAGCTGTTGATGCTGGTACTGTTAAACTGGTGGGTACAGCTTATGATGCTGTATTGGCTGAAACTAATAAGCTTTTAGATGATGCAGAATATTATCGTTCTATGGCTGAAGCGGTTAATCCTTACGGTGATGGTCGTGCTTGTGAGCGTATAGTAAAAGAAATTTTAGCTAAAAACGGTTATACAGTAGAAAAAATTGATGAATTTACTAATAATTAGTAGACATATTAGACAAAATACATTAAAATTATAGTATGACTATTTATGCTCTGGATAAGTATGCCTTTTTTCAGATGCTCTGGTAGAAAGTTATGAACAAAAACTCTCGCAACGAAAGACAATATCGCAGAGCTTTGACGATTCTAGGTACAGTTTCATCTCTGTGCATGATGACAGTCATTGATGTACTATTAGCCTATTGGGGTGGAGACTGGCTTGATGAATATTTCAAGACTGGAGATCATACCATGAGACTCTACTGTATTCTTTTAGCAGTGGGAGCCTCTATTATGTCTTTTGTTAATATTGTTCATACAGCTATGCTCAACTTTGAGGATGAGGAGTAGAAACTTATGATGAATTTTGATTTTACTCCTGTAGTGCAAAAGCAGGGTGCAAAAATTGTGAAAGGACTTTTCATAATGTGTGTACCCGTAGTTATTTTAAGCTTTTTTATTTCCCGACCGTTTGGTATGACTTTTCTTCAAGGAACTGTCTTGGGGATTATGGATACCTTAATTATGTTTAGAGGTATTAATAAGGCTTTGCCTTATGCTGATAATCCTCAAAAGGGCTTGGCGGTTATGCGTCGCTATCGTTGGTATCGGCTGATAGCGGTTTCTAGTATTATTGTTATGTTGTTGAAGCAGAATGCTGAAATGCTTGGTGCATTTTTTGGTATTTTGCTTACACATATATTTTTACTTATTCAATTAACATTTATCGCGTACAATCTGAACAGAAAGGATACGTGAAGAAAGGAGTTAAACTATGGGAAATGAAGCAGCAGCTGCAGAACATTCTGGCGAAATTATCCATTATTTAGCGCAAGAAATTGCTCCTGGCATCGTTGTTAATATGCAAACAATGTACATGACCTGGGCCGCTATGGCTATCCTGATCGTTTTGTTTGTAATGGCAGGCAGTGGAGCAAAAATGATTCCTAGCGGCTTGCAAAATGTTATGGAATTCTTCATCGATTTCCTCAATGGCATGATGGAAGATACCCTGGGTATTAAAGGACGCAAATTTATGGCTCCTTTCATTATCACCCTGTTCATGTTCATCTTTATTGCCAACGAAATCGGTTTGATGCCCAACGTTTTGAACCACTTCCATTTGACATCTCCTACTAACGATATCAACACCTGCTTTGCGTTGTCTTTGACAGTTGCATTTAGTGTTTATGTAGTAGGTATTATTCAACATGGTATGGGTCACTTCAAGCATTTTGTTAGTCCGTCTCCGGCATTCTTGCCCTTACACTTGATGGATGAAATCACTAAGCCGCTGACCATGGCACTTCGTCTATTTGGTAACATCCTGGCAGGCGAAATTTTGTTAATTGTATTATATCAATTGGCACCGTGGGTAGTACCCGAACTGTGGGTAATGTTCTCCTTGTTCATTGGTTTCTTGCAAGCATTTATCTTTACTATGCTTACATTGACCAGCTTTGCTACCGTTTTCGCACATCACGAATAAGTAGCACGTAGTCGCATCTCAAAAAAATATTAAAATGTTAATGATCTGAAAGGATGAAAGAAATGACTGAAAACGCAATTATTATCGCAGCATCTATGTTTGCTGTTGCATTTGTATGCCTGGGCGCTGCTTTAGGCGCTGCTCTTGGTAATGGTAACATGACCGGTAAAGCACTGGAATCTATGGCTCGTCAACCGGAAGAATCCGGCAAACTGTTCACCAACATGTTGGTATCTGTAGGTCTGGTAGAATCCATGCCTATTCTGTGCTACGTTATCGCAGT
>JAKSOK010000204.1 GCA_024405615.1 Phascolarctobacterium sp. | reverse complement strand
TCGTGCCACCGCTAATATTTACAATGTTTCCTTTTGCAATTCCGGAATAACTATACCCACCATAAACAGCTTGAGTTTTTTTAGTTAAAGGCTCTAAAGTACCACCACTTATATTTACGATATTACCTTCTGCATTTCTTCTATAAGCCTCAGCTCCACAAACGACGCCATTAAAATTACCGCCATTAATATTAAATGTATTATATAGGGCAGCTCCTCCGCTTGAAGCACAACAAACGCCACTTCTGAAAGTAGCATTTCCGTTTACAGTAACTACGTTTAATGAAGCATCAAAATCCTCCAACAATTGGGCACCATAAAAATAATCCATAGAACCACCAAGAATAGTTACTGTATTTGACGAAACCGCACTAGATTTAGATAGGACGCCAAAAACACCTGCTGCTTCACCATTATTGTCAACACCAGATTTATCATCCCATACACCTGTAAAGCCTGTGGTTGCTTGTGCTGCAGTACCCCATGTACCATCATTCTGACCGCAGTAAGTATTACCTGCCATAGCGCTTCCGCACACGCCCATAACCAGGCTCATAGTAACAGCAGCCATTAAAGCCTTTTTCGCTTTGTTCTTTAAAAATTTCATTTTCACGTACCTCCATAATTATGCTTTTTTACATCAACATTGACATCATTTTTTCTAAAAATGTACAACGTCGATATTTTACAGCTCCATTCCTAGGGACTTTAAGAAAATTTCAGCATATTTGCGTAACGCGTTGCACATAGCAGAGTTATAAATATAAAAATTTACGCTAGGTTCTTCTAATTTCATTACACAGACAAAATCCGTTCCAACAATTAATCTTGTATCATTAAAAGGGATATTATCTAAATTGAAAATCTTATAATCTCCTGCTTTAGCATCAATCCCATGCTGCTCTTTTAATATAGCGACCTCTTTAGGCAAGCATTTTCCCCTATTTTTCGTTTCCTGTATTATATACTGAACTTTATTTATATCCTCATTAAAACTATTAAAGGAAACTTTCATTAAAGGCCCACAATCCTCTAGCATTTTGTTATAGCTTTGAACCGAATTTTTAATTATAATTTCGCTTTCACAATAGCTGTAGGTAATATTTTCTTCTTTGCCGACAATGCCCCAGCCTTCCACAGTAGCTACACCTGGAGCAATAAATAAAGTATGGGTAAATCCTGAAGGTTTGTAAACATTTCTAGAATAATAGGGAATAATGCAGCCGGACATATATAATGGTGTCCATTTAGCGATAGCTTCAAGCATTTCATCCATATTACGTTCAATATTGTGGATAATATGGATAGTAACGCCAGCTTTTATACAATGAATCATAAGACTTGCCCATTCCATTACAAATTGAGGCTCTTTCATCCAATCCATGTTCTGGTCAGAAAACAGGTAAATAGCTTTGCAGTTGCTATTTATTACATTATAGAGAAATGTTTTCACAGCTTGACGTAGCCCTTTGGTACCTAAGTAAACATTATCCTTTTTATTATCTTCGCTATTTGGAGCTAGTTGTTCAAGAGGGACTAGCGTATAATTAGTATTAAAATTAAATGAATTTATAATTTTAATCAACTTATCAACAACCTCGTTGTCGTTTTCCATACTATAAAGCCAACTATAGAATGTATCAGAGGTTACCTCATCTACTGTACTATTTATTACCCCCCCAAGTTCTTTCCGCTTATTCTCTTTTACAATGATATTAAAAATGCTGTTACTTATAAGCAACATTAGCTGTTTATTGGATTTCGGAGAACGATCTCCTCTACGATAACGACTAATAAGCGACGGATCAATATTTAGTATTTTCGCTAATCTTATATTGGATAAATTAAAGGAAGTCATTACTTTATCCAGTCTATAGCCAAAATTATCATACTTTAGTTTATCACTATTTATTTCTGTAGATTTGTCAGCATATAGGAATTCTAAAATTTTGCTTTTTATATTTACTTTTTCTTTTAAATCAGGCCTTCCAATTAATACACATAAATCATCTAGCTTGTTGCTTTCATCAGCTACAGTATATATAGCGTTTACTAGTTGTTTTAGATTATTAGAATCTTTCCTCGGGGTCCTTTGTCCGTTTTTCACCCTGCTTATAAAACTATGGTCAATCCCTGCACGTGCAGCCAAATTAGTATCTTTTACTCCTAAACAGTTTAACACTTGTTGTATTTTATCCTTAAACAAATCCATCGCCTCCTGGTGTAAATACACCTTTATAAAATCTTACCCATTCTAAGCTTATATAGATTATTTGCCTAAATTATATCAAAAACAATTACACGCTACAACAGTTGCCAGGCAACTGTCACTGACAATATACTGTCACAAAATTTTCCTATGGAAAATACTAAACCAAAGTATAATCGTCTTAAAAAGTGTGCTTTTTGGAACCTTTAAAACAAGCCATAAATTGCGTTCAACAAAGTTCAATTTGGCTAAACGAACCTCCGCCGTTTTCGCCATACATTTCCGAACTCTTTTGGCATAAGTAATGTGGTAATGAAACTATCATTACCTATTTTATTTATTAAGGAGGAAAATATATGGCCAACATTGGTTACGTCAGAGTGTCATCACTATCGCAGAATACTGGTAGACAGTTTATACTTTTTGAAGAACGAGGGATTCATCTCAATAAGACCTATACTGAAAAAGTCAGTGGCAAAAACATTAAAGACCGCCCTCAACTGCAGGAAATGCTAAAATATGTTCGTGAAGGTGATACTGTCTACCTTGAAAGCATTAGTAGACTTGCAAGGAACATCATGGATCTGCTAAAAATTGTGGAACAGCTACAAGAAAAGCATGCTGAATTGGTATCGCTTAAAGAAACTATCGATACTTCCACACCTCAAGGGAAATTTTTGCTAAGTATCTTTGGTGCCATGGCACAGCTTGAAAGAGATACAATCAAGGAACGACAACGGGAAGGTATCGACTTGGCATTAGCAGAGGGGAGAGCTTATGGCAGACCAGAAATACAAATAAGTCCTACCTTTGCTAAAAACTATGCTGAATGGAAGCAAGGTAAAATTAAAGCTATAGAGTTTATGCAACGTGAAGGACAGAAGAAGACTACAA
>JAKSOK010000203.1 GCA_024405615.1 Phascolarctobacterium sp. | reverse complement strand
GAAATGCTCATGAAGATAGCCTGCATACCTGCAGGAATCCCCTTAGTAGTTAATTCTTTAAGATAGTATAAATTAATCCAAGGTTTAGAGAAGGTAAAATGCCAATCCCCCTCCAAGCACAGCAGTTTGCGGATTACAAGCATTGCAGAAAGGTATTGGGCTAGAACTGTCGCCAAAGCAGCACCAGCAACTCCTAAAGGAAAAATAACAATAAAAACATAATCTAAAACTAGATTTAACAGAGAGGCCACCAATAAATAGTGAAAGGCTGAAGTAGTATTGCCTAAAGCCTGCAGCATAGAGTTACCTACATTATATAAAAGCTGAGCTGTTAATCCCCAAAAGCTAATCCGCAAATAACTAGCTGCTACAGGAATAATAGTAACAGGGGTATCTAACATAGCCAAAATCTGCTCTACGTTAAGAATTCCCACAAAGGTTAAGCTTATGCCGAAAGCAATACAAGTTAATAGAATAGTTTGAACACAAATATTCAATTCCTTATAAGAACAACCACCAAACAGCTTAGACAGGATAACACTAATACCGGTAGATAAGCCAATATAAAAATTCACTATAACGGCTAAAAGCAGGCTTGTGGTTCCTAAAGCAGCTAAGGCAGAAGCACCAAGATATTGACCCACCATAGCAGTATCGGCAATTCCGTAAAACTGTTGGAGAATTTGAGATACTAAAATAGGCACCATAAAGCACAAAAGCTGTTCTACAATAGGCCCTTCAGTCATATGTACCTGGCCTGTGCTATGAAAAAGCAAAGGCAATTTACATACATCACAAATATGTTTAAGTTCCTTAATTACTTGCATTAGAATCTCTCCCAATAATACCTTTTGGGATAATTATAATACAATCCTATTTTCCATCAATTTCCAAAGCTTTATGCGCTAGATATAACAAATTCTTATACCTGTGCAAATAAAAAAGCTAGTCCAATAAGGACTAGCTTATTTTATCTATATTCAGCGTTAATAGCCGTATCAATATGAGCTAAAAATTCCTTGGCTAAAGGCGATAGCTCCTCATCTAGATTAGCTACATAGCCAAAGGTGATTTTACTTTCCAGGCCTTCCACAGGAATCATTTGAAAATCGTAATATTTATAGCGATCTCTTAACCAATAGCTACAAAGATTGCACAGATCCGTATTGTTTAGAATTTGAATCATGGCATGATTACTATTAGTTTCAATTACATTATCCGGCTGAATACTATTTCTACTATGAAGCAGATTTTCCCCTAACAGCTCCTGGAAGGAGAAAAAATCATCGGTCATCTGTACAAATTTTAGCTTCGACAGCTCTTTCATTGTTAAGCTTTTTTTACCATAAATTGGATTTTTCTTGCCAACATAGACTACCATATCTGATTTTACTAAAGGTATAAACTCAAGCTTTTTGCGTTCCAAAGCATAACGGAACGCATTATTTTTATTATCCGGTACAAAAACAAAGCCAAGTTCCGCCTCATGCTGAGATACTCGGTTTAAAATTTCCTCTACCCCAGCTTCAATATATTTATAGTGGTACTGCGTATGACTTTTATAGAAATTAGCAAAAAGCACTGCCATATTACTACTGGAATTAGTATAGAAATGGAAAGTTTCCTCTCTAGGCTTTGCTTTTCCATCCTGCATTAGCATAGCATTTTTTACAATGTTCAAAGCATATTCATAATTTCTTTGACCTGCCTCGGTTAACATTACACCTCGCGGCGTTCTAGTAAAAAGCTTACATCCTAGTTCCTTTTCTAGGCCACGTATAACTTCACTGACATGAGGCTGAGATGTGTAAAGTTCTTCCGCTGCTACACTAAAGTTTTTCTTTTCTGCACAAACCAGAAAATATTCCATTTGCCTTAAATCCATACCTAAAACCTCTTTATATCCTTACCAAGCTTCAAAGCATTAATCTCAATATATTATCCATTGTACGCGCTAAGTTTTCTTTGCTATGAGGAGCCGCCTCTTCTAAAGCTTGAGGCAATTGATTTATGCTAAAGATTGCTTTGAGGCCTTTGCTATAAGCATCCTCAGGTAATTCTTTAATTCCACCTACCACAGCAATTACGGGTATATTTTTTGCATAAGTACGTTTAAGAATTCCAGAAATTACTTTACCCATAAGAGACTGGCTGTCAAAACAGCCTTCCCCCGTAAATACCATATCCGCACCTTCTAAAAGCTCGTTGAATTTGACCACATTCAGAACCGCTTCAATACCAGGAGTCAGCTCACCCCCTAAAAAGGCTACTGCACCTGCTCCCATGCCGCCAGCTGCACCAGCTCCCGGAAGCTGAGCAACGGATAGACCTAAATCCTGCTCTATAACATCTGCTAAATGATTTAAGCCTTCGTCCAGCATAGGAAGCTCTTGTGGAGTTGCCCCCTTTTGTGGAGCAAAAACATAGGCCGCACCTTTAGAACCATAGAGCGGATTATCTATATCACACATTATAGTAATGGGAATATTTAACAGCTTATCTTTAACAGCACTGATATCGATACTAGCAATATTAACGAGTGTTGTACCTGTAGGCAAAAAGCTTACCCCGTTTTTATCCTTAAAAACAACACCTAGTGCAGCTGCCATACCACAGCCACCATCATTGGTAGCGCTGCCACCTAAACCCAATAATATTTTCTTAGCACCATGTTCAACTGCATGAGCAATCAACTCTCCCACGCCATAGGTAGTGGTTTTTCCTACTAGCAAATTCTCGCCTACTAAAGGTAAACCAGCTGCCGCGGCCATTTCAATTACCGCAATACCATCTGGCAATAAACCGTAGAAAGCGAGAACCTTTGCTCCTAAAGGACCTGTCACGATTGCTTCAATTCGTTTTCCTCCCACAGCCTGCAAAAAGGCTGCAACAGTTCCTTCTCCACCATCAGCAACGGGAAGAGTAATGACCTGCGCTTCAGGAAAACGTTTCAAAATTGCCTCGGCCATAATTTTACATATATTTTCAGAGCTTAAAGTTCCTTTATATGAATCAGGAATGACTATAAATTTCTTCATAGCAAATCTCCTCTACTCTAACATCTGCTGTTTGTATCATAAACCACGCATACGACTTAGTCAACAACAAAATAAA
>JAKSOK010000202.1 GCA_024405615.1 Phascolarctobacterium sp. | reverse complement strand
AATCAGTAACGAAACCAGCAGTCACTGCAACGAAGACTGCTGGTTATTTTGTTTTGTGAGGGAACGATATTTGTCAGTAAAAATAAGTTAAATGCGTTTAGACGAGGGATATAATTTAGTAGAAGTGTGATATAATATATTATAGATAAGTGTATTTTTTTGTACTGGAATAAATGATAAGGTGGGTGCTTGTTGATGGCTGAAAAGACTGCTGCCAATATAGGCTTTGAAAAACAAATTTGGGATGCTGCATGTGTACTTTGGGGACATATTCCTGCAGCTGATTATAGAAAAGTAATTATAGGTTTAATTTTCCTGCGTTATGTTTCTGCTGCTTTCGAGAGAAAGTTTAACGAACTGAAGAATGATCCTTACAGTGATGCTGAAGATAGAGACGAGTATATGGCAGATAATATTTTTTATTTGCCTAAGGAATCTAGATGGGAAACCATTGCTGAAGCTGCCCATACACCTGAAATTGGTAAAGTTATAGATACGGCTATGCGTTTTATTGAGTCTGAAAACAAGACTCTTAATAATGTTTTGCCTAAAAATTATGGTAGCCAGGATTTAGACAAGCGCGTATTAGGTGAGGTAGTTGACCTGTTTACTAATATGGATATGACGGATACCTCTGACAGCAAGGACTTGTTGGGAAGAACCTACGAGTATTGCATTCAACAGTTCGCGGCTTATGAAGGAAAAGGTGGTGGCGAATTCTATACTCCAGCCAGCATTGTTAAGACCCTTGTAGCAGTTTTGAAACCCTTTGATAATTGTCGCGTATATGATCCCTGTTGTGGTTCCGGCGGTATGTTTGTACAATCCGTTAAATTTTTAGAGGCACATAGCGGCAACCGTGACCACATTTCTGTTTTTGGACAGGAGTCTAATTCCGATACCTGGAAGATGGCTAAAATTAATATGGCCATCCGTGGTATTGAAGCCAATCTGGGCGCATATCAAGCGGATACTTTCTTTAATGATTTACATAAGAATCAAAAATTTGACTTTATATTAGCTAATCCTCCCTTTAACCTGTCCAACTGGGGTCAGGATAAACTGTTAGAGGATGTTCGTTGGAAGTATGGCATACCACCTGCAGGTAACGCTAACTACGCTTGGATTCAACACATGATTCACCATTTAGCTCCCAATGGCAAGATCGGTCTGGTATTAGCTAATGGTGCGTTGTCCACTCAGTCCAGTGGCGAGGGCGAAATCCGTAAGAACATTATGGAAGCTGATATGGTAGAAGGCATTATTGCCATGCCCACCCAGCTGTTCTATTCCGTTACCATTCCCGTAACCCTATGGTTTATTTCCAAGAAGAAAAAACAAGTAGGAAAGACCTTATTCATAGACGCTCGTAAAATGGGCTATATGGTTGACCGTAAGCATCGCGACTTCACCCAAGAAGATATTGATAAGCTGGCTGATACCTTTGCAGCTTTCCAAGCTGGAACCCTAGAACCAGTACAAGGCTTCTGTGCAGTAGCAACAACGGAAGAAATCGCAAAGCAGGACTATATACTTACACCTGGACGATATGTAGGTATCGAAGAACAGGAAGACGACGGCGAACCTTTTGAAGAAAAAATGACTCGCCTGACTACTGAATTATACGGACTGTTCGAAGAATCCCACAAACTGGAAGCTGAAATTAAGAGAAAACTAGCAGCTATAGGCTATGGTCAATAGTGAGGGGAAACGGATGCGGTATGAGCCGTTTTGGGCATAGTTTCATTTGCTGACCATTTGCCTTTTTTAATAAAATAGTGTGAATTTATATGGAAATTGTAGTTTATACCACTATATGTAGTAAATGCCATAGGAGTTTCATTTGCCGGCCATTTGCTGTTTTGGAAAATGAAAATAAAGGGGCGCTTGAAGAAACTATTGCATAACCTGTGGGAATGTTTAATATGGTGATGGCAGAGGTATACCATGACTGTAGAAGATTTAGAAGCCAAATTAAATGTAATTGAATTGGAAATCCAAAATAAATACGGAATTATAGCAACTAATGATCAGATGGCATATGATAGAATCCTAGCAGATGCAACCGGCGAGTGTATTTTAGATTATGTCAATGAACTTGCCGATGGATTAAATTACAATAAGATTAAATTAGATGCAGGTTATATTGACTTTAACGATTATGAAAAGTCAATAATAGATGATATAAAAAAGTGCCAAAGCGAATTTAAAGTATCTGTACGTGATGCTATAGACCATGAACTTAAATCTGATAGCTATCTCATGGAAGATTTCGGAATGGACTGGCTATGTGAAATTATAGCAGTTTCTTATTATGCAATCAGAGAAAAAAGTTTATACCCAGAATTGGCACTTGAAGCAGCCAAGGCTATTTATGATTATAAGACCGGTAGATACGATAAACTTTTTAGAAAAGGGGACCGGGCAGTTCTGGATTTATATTGCACTTGCCTGCAAAACGAATTGGGTAGAATGGCAAGAGAAATAGTCGAATTTGCTAAAAATATATAAGCAAACGATGACGACGAAAATATTAGAAAAGCATGAAAACAATAAATGGTGATTTGTAGGGGTAAAGATATGGATATGCAATTATTAAGTGACATTTGTTCTTTTGGGAGCGGAAGAGTTAGTGTTCAAGAGTTAACCCTTAAAAACTATATATCCACAGAAAATTTACAACCTAACAAGGGAGGTCTGGTTGATGCTGCGGGATTACCTAATGTTAATCAAGTACAAGCGGTTGATATTGACGATGTGCTAGTGTCTAACATTAGACCATATTTCAAAAAAATTTGGCATGCCAAAGAAACTGGAGGATGTTCCAATGATGTGCTGGTATTTAGAGCTAACTCCGGTGTGGATCCTAAATTTCTGTATTATGTATTGGCTGATGATAATTTTTTTGAATATGCGACAGCCACGGCTAAAGGCACTAAGATGCCACGCGGAGATAAAAAAGCTATAATGCAATATAGTGTTCCTAAACTGTCTCTGAATAACCAGAAAAAAATTGGTGATTTCTTAAGAAATTTAGATGATAAAATTGCTACTAATAACGCGATAAACAAGAATTTAGAGGAACAAGCACAAGCTTTGTTTAAGGCTTGGTTTGTTGATTT
>JAKSOK010000201.1 GCA_024405615.1 Phascolarctobacterium sp. | reverse complement strand
TATTATCTTTTTAACGTGTTAGTGTATTAAAGTCAGAATTTACTGAAAAATTACTTGCTAAAAGGTGAGTTGTTATAGTATAATAGCAATGTTATTATAATTTTATAGTGCACTAATGTCTTTTTGGAGTGGAATGTACACAGGGGAAAGACATTTTTGATGCACGGTTAGGGAGAGAACAATGAACAATTTATTCAATCAATGGCGCAACATTAACTTAGTTTTGCGCATCTTTGTCGGCCTGGTAATTGGCGTATTACTGGCTTTGGTATCACCTGGCAATGGTGTAGTTAGCATTTTTGGTAGCATCTTTGTTGGCCTATTAAAAGGTATTGCTCCAATCCTGGTATTTGTTTTAATTATCAGTGCTTTGGCTAATGCAACCGGCAATATCGGTCCTCGCTTTAAGACTGTTTTAGGTCTGTATATGTCCAGTACCTTACTGGCAGCAATTGTGGCTGTTGCTGCAAGCTTCCTGTTCCCGGTAACTATGAAACTTACCAACGCTGTATCCAATACACCTCCTAGTGGTATTGGTCAAGTTATCAAGACCATTTTAGCGAACATGGTTGCTAATCCTGTTGCTTCTTTGATGAATGCTAACTATGTTGGTATTCTGTGCTGGGCTATTATTTTTGGTATTGGCACCAAATATCTGGCAAGTAAAGAAACTATTAAGATGTCCAATGATATCGCAGCTATTGTTTCTGCTGCTGTAGCAGCAATCATTCAATTAGCACCTTTTGGTATCATGGGCCTGGTTTATGATGCTGTTTCTGAAAGTGGTCTGGCTATTTTCACCACCTATGGCAAACTGGTACTGCTTTTAGTTGGCGTTATGGCAGTTTGTTCCTTGCTGTTGAATCCGCTGATTGCTTATGTAATGCTGAAACGTAATCCGTATCCGTTGCTGTGGCGTTGCCTGCGCGAATCCGGCGTAACCGCTTTCTTTACTCGTAGTTCTGCAGCTAATATTCCTGTTAACATGAACCTGTGCGAACGTTTAGGCTTGGATAAAGACTTCTATTCCGTATCCATTCCTTTAGGTGCAACCATCAACATGGACGGTGCTGCTATTACCATTACTGTTATGACTTTAGCAGTTGCTAATACCATGGGTATTTCCGTAGATATGCCTACTGCTATTCTGTTGTCCCTGTTGGCTACCATTGGTGCTTGCGGTGCTTCCGGTGTAGCTGGCGGTTCTCTGCTGTTGATTCCTATGGCTTGTTCTCTGTTCGGCATTAGCGCAGATATTGCTATGCAAGCTGTTGGTGTAGGCTTCATTATTGGCGTAGTTCAAGACTCTTGCGAGACTGCGCTGAACTCCTCCGGTGACGTTTTCTTCGCTGCTACTGCTGAATTCCATGACCGTATGGTTCGTGGCGAAAAAGTAGATTTCTAATTTTATTACTATACTTTGAGGTCACATCCAGACAAAGCGTGTTGGAAACACGTCAAACGGTAGGGTGTGAAAAAATTAAACAGGAGTTGGGTTAAAATCCTAGCTCCTGTTTTTTTATTACTAGAGTTTATTTTATGTCTGCAATGCAAGTAATACTTAAAGAATTTAAACTTTTTGTTCACTAAATACTTATTTTATGGTAAAATATATTCTGTATTATTGTTATTTTTCTCATAAATGAATCCATATATTTTAGGAGGCTTCGAATGAGTTCTATTAGAAGAATTTTCGTAGAAAAAAAGGACGCTTTTGCCGTTGAAGCACATGGCGTACTTGCTGATTTACGTAATAACTTAGGCATGACCGCTTTAACTAACATTCGTATTATTAATCGTTACGATGTTATGGGCTTAACTGATGCTGAATTTGAAATGGCAAAAAGCAACGTTCTGGCGGAAGCTCCCGTTGATACCATTATCGAAGAGGAATTGCCTGTTCCTGAAGGTGCAAAGGTATTTGCTGTTGAGCTTTTACCTGGCCAATATGACCAACGTGAAGACTTTGCTGAACAATGCATTCAATTGATTACTCAAAAAGAACGTCCTATGGTTTCCAATGCTAAGGTTTATGTATTAGAAGGCGCTATTACCGACGAAGAGTTCGCTAAAATTCGCGCTTATTGCGTAAATCCTGTAGAGGCTAGAGAAGCTGATTTAGCTAAACCGGAAACTCTGATTGTTGCTAGTGAAGAACCCGAAAACGTAAAAATCATGACTGGCTTCCTGACCATGTCCAAGGAAGAAGCAGAAGCTTTGCGTAAAGAATTGGGCTTAGCAATGAGCTTAGAAGATTTGCTGTGGTGCCAAAAATACTTCAACGAAGAGCATCGCGAACCGACTATTACTGAAATTCGCGTTTTAGATACCTACTGGTCCGACCACTGCCGTCATACCACCTTCATGACTCATTTGGAAGATATTGATATCGTTCCTGGCTTGTATTCTAACCCTGTACAAGAAGCTTATGATAAATATATGGCAGCTCGTGATATGGTTTACGGTGAAGATACCACTCGTCCCGTAACTCTGATGGATATTGCTGTTATCGGCATGAAGAAGCTGCGCAAGGAAGGTAAGCTGGATGACCTGGATCAATCCGAGGAAATCAATGCTTGCTCCATCGTAGTTCCTATTGAAATTGATGGTAAGACTGAAGAATGGTTGGTTATGTTCAAAAACGAAACTCATAACCATCCCACTGAAATAGAACCCTTTGGTGGCGCTGCAACCTGCTTAGGCGGTGCAATCCGCGATCCTCTGTCCGGTCGTTCCTATGTATATCAAGCTATGCGCGTAACTGGCTGTGCTGATCCTCGCGTACCTGTAGCTGAAACCTTAGCTGGTAAGCTGCCTCAACGTAAGATTACTATTGGTGCTGCTGCTGGCTATAGCTCCTATGGTAACCAAATTGGTCTGGCAACTGGTCACGTTCAAGAATACTATCACGATAAATTCGTGGCAAAACGTATGGAAATTGGTGGCGTAATGGGTGCTGCTCCTCGCAGTGCTGTTCGCCGTGAACGTCCTGCAGCAGGTGATATCGTTGTTCTGTTAGGTGGCAAAACCGGTCGTGATGGCTGCGGCGGTGCAACTGGTTCCTCCAAAGAACATACTGTAGAATCTCTGACCAGCTGTGGTGCAGAGGTACAAAAGGGTAATCCTCCTACCGA
>JAKSOK010000200.1 GCA_024405615.1 Phascolarctobacterium sp. | reverse complement strand
TCGAAGTAATCGCTTTCAATTTCAGGACCTTCGCAAACATCAAAGCCCATGCGCATGAAAATCTTTTTGATTTCACGCAGGGTTAAGGTTAAGGGATGCAGATGGCCAGCTTGGGGTTTACGACCAGGCAGAGTGATATCAACCTTTTCGTTTGCCAACTTGTCAGCCAAAGCTTTCTTTTCCAGAACTTCACTTTTTTCGTTAATGCCAGACTCTAATAAAGCCTTGATTTCATTAACTACTTGACCCATTTTAGGTCTTTCTTCAGCAGGGAGTTTACCCATGCCACGCAGGATTTCGGTCATAGGACCTTTTTTACCCAGGTATTTTACACGTAAATCTTTTAAAGCCTCTAAGGATTCTACAGCAGCTAATTCTGCTAAAGCAGTTTCCTTAAGAGCCTGCAATTTCTCTTGCATTGTGGGTTCCATTTAGTTTCCTCCTAAAAATAAAAAGCCCCTGTTTCCTAAAAAACAGGGGCGAAAAATCGCGGTACCACCCTAATTTGTACACTTCATTTAACAGCCTTAACGCAGCTAACGCTTCGCCTACACAGTAATCCTTCAGCTCAGGCACTCCCAAGGGAACTTCACTTAGTCTTACCTCTACGAAGCTTTCAGCCGGTGACTTCGCTCTCTGTCAGTTTGGGACTAAACTACTTTCTTGTTCAACGTGCATACAGGGGTTATTCAATTAAAGGATATTATAGCATTTTTTATTAATAAATGCAAGAAATAAATACAAGGCCTTTTGCAATAAAAAACAGGCTAAACCTAAAGTCTAGCCTGTACTTTATTATTGAATTGTTTTCAGATAAGCTTTAAATTTATCAGCCAGTTCTGGTCTACGGAGTGCATACTCTACAGTAGCCTCTAAGTAACCTTCCTTATCGCCTACATCGTAACGACGGCCAATAAAATCATAAGCATACATCTTTTCCATTTTAGCTAAAACCTTCAAAGCATCAGTTAATTGGATTTCTCCACCCTTGCCAGGTTTAGTACACTCTAAAATTTGGAAAATGCCGGGATTGATAACATAACGACCTAAAACTGCTAATTGGCTAGGAGCTTCTTCCACAGAAGGTTTTTCTACCATGTCATTAACACGATATACTCTTTCGTCCTCAGTAGGAGTACTAGCAACAATACCATAAGAGGAAACCTTTTCCTTGGGTACGGTTTGACAGCCTAATACAGAACCGCCAGTTGCATCATACACGTCAATCAATTGCTTTAAGCAAGGATATTCGTCATTGTAAACAACGTCATCACCTAGCAATACTGCAAAAGGTTCGTTACCTACAAAAGCTTTAGCACACAGAATAGCGTGACCTAAGCCCTTAGGCTCCTTTTGACGAACATAATGTAGATTAATATCCGCAATATCTTTAACAATTTTCAAGAGTTCTGTCTTACCATGCTCCTCTAAATTGTATTCCAATTCAGGACTGCGGTCAAAATGATCCTCAATAGCGCGTTTAGTTCTACCACTAATAATTAAAATATCAGTAATACCACTAGCTAATGCCTCTTCAATAATATATTGAATAGTCGGTTTATCAACTATGGGCAACATTTCCTTAGGACAAGCTTTAGTAGCAGGCAAGAAGCGAGTACCTAAACCGGCAGCAGGAATAACGGCCTTTGTAACCTTCATCGTAAATCTCCTTAATTATCTATTAACGTTAGTTGCTTTAACAGCTTGATGCCAGCCATACATGAGTTCTTCACGTTTTTCGTCAGAAATATTAGGAATAAATTCAGCTTCTACGTGATGATTATTCTCAACAGCTTCTTTATTTTCCCAATAGCCTACAGCCAAGCCAGCTAAATAAGCTGCACCTAAAGCAGTGGTTTCAATACAGCAAGGACGACGAACTTTGGTGTTAATTAAATCAGCTTGGAATTGCAGCAGGAAGTTATTTGCACAAGCGCCGCCATCAACCATCAGCTCAGACAGTTTAATGCCACTATCCTCTTCCATAGCTTTGAGAACATCAGTTACTTGATAAGCTAAGGATTCGAGAGTTGCACGTACGATGTGATTTTTATTAACGCCACGAGTCAAACCAACTAAGACGCCACGTGCATATTGATCCCAATAAGGAGCACCTAAACCAACAAAAGCAGGCACCATGTAGCAGCCGTTAGTATCAGGAACAGCGTTCGCACATTCCTCGGATTCAGCAGCATTACGAATCAGACCTACTTGGTCGCGCAGCCATTGCAGAGCAGCACCAGCAATGAAGATAGAACCTTCCAAAGCATATTCAACCTTGCCGTCAACGCCCCATGCAATTGTAGTAACCAAACCATTCTTGGATTTAACAGGTTTATCACCAGTGTTCATCAGCATGAAACCGCCAGTGCCGTAGGTATTCTTAACATCACCAGGTTCAAAGCAGGTTTGACCAAACAAAGCACATTGTTGGTCACCAGCAGCACCTGCAATAGGAATCTTAGCAGCGAATTGATCTTCATCAGTATAGCCATAAATGCAGCTAGAGGGTTTAGCTTCCGGCAGCATGCATTTGGGAATATCCAAAAGCTTAATGATTTCATCATCCCACTCCAAGGTGTGAATGTTGAAAAGCATAGTTCTAGAAGCATTAGAATAGTCGGTAACATGTACCTTGCCACCAGTTAAATTCCAGATAATCCAGGTTTCGATGGTACCAAAGAGCAATTCGCCCTTCTCTGCTTTCGCGCGTACGCCTTCCACATTATCTAAAATCCATTTTAGTTTGGTACTAGAGAAATAAGCATCCAATACCAAGCCAGTTTTATCCTGCAGCATTTCTGCATAGCCTTGATCTCTCAGACTATCGCAATATTCTGCAGTTCTACGGCATTGCCAAACAATAGCTTTATAAACAGGTCTGCCAGTTTTCTTATCCCAAACAACAGTGGTTTCACGTTGATTGGTAATACCAATACCAGCAATGTCGTTAATATCCACATGGAGTTTTTCCATAGCTTCGAACATCAGGCCCTTTTGGGTAGCCCAAATTTCAGAAGCATCATGCTCTACCCAGCCAGCCTTAGGAAAATATTGAGTGAACTCCTTTTGAGCAACACTGCAAATTTGACCATCCTTATCAAACAGGATACAACGGCAGGAGGTAGTACCTAAGTC
>JAKSOK010000020.1 GCA_024405615.1 Phascolarctobacterium sp. | reverse complement strand
CTCCGGTGTGTGGATTTATTCTTATGGAGGATAAAAGAACATGAGTATTAGAAAAATTTGTGTTTATTTATTGATGCTGGTATGTTTTGTAGCCAATACTGCTTTTGCTGCATTGCCTAAAGAGGGTACCTATGAAAAGCGTAGCAAGAGTGGTGCTATAGAAGCTCGCATGTATGTTATGGCTGCAGGTAGAGATTCTGCTTATACCACCTCTCTCGGCAATGAGAATGCCGAGATTATCTGGGTAGAATCTTACCTGGAGGATGGCAGAATCTGGTCTCAATTTGCTACCACCTACATTTGGAAGCGTGATGATGTGGGCGCTGCTGAAACTGCGCTGATTCTTGATAGAGAAGAAAGCTATTGTCTTGCAGATAATATTCCTGCAACTCCGCGCTATGCTCGTGATATGGCCGCTTTTAGCTTTAGAGATAATGGTACTGCTAATGTTTACGTGCAAAAACAATTTAGCGGTGTTCCTTCTAGCTGGGATTTAGCTGATGTTTCTTCTACCTTTAATGGTGAATATAAACATATTAGCCCTAGAGTGCGCTTTTCTCCCTTGGTAGTTGCTTATGCTAATGAAAAAACTGCTAATATCGAAAGATTCAACGATGCTGATATAAACCAGGATTGGAACCAGTCTAGAATTCGCATCGAAAAAGCAAAGGACGGCTATTATAATCTGTTTGAGAATATGGTGGAACTGGGCCATCTTATTGTTATGAAGGCTAAAGTAGGAGATGACCTTACTTTAGTTGGTGAAACTGGTCGTGGTGTATTGACTGCTACTGAAGTACGTTTCCGTCGCACTCCCTTTATTAATGATAATAATGTGCTAGGCTTCTTAAACTTGAATGAAAACGTAACTGTTCATGGTCTGGTAGAAGGCTATGATGGCCAAAACTGGTGCTATTTCACTAGAGCGAACGGCCAAAATGGCTTTGCTGCTGCTCAGTTTATCGACGTAAGATAAGTGGAGGTAGAGCATGTGGTTTTTTGATAAAAAAGATCCGGCAGTTGAATATGATAGACATAAAAAGGCATATTTAGATAAAACTGCTGTTGCTCGTAATAAAACAGAGAACGTCCGTCTGAGACATTTTAAAGCGGTTCAAGAGGGGCAACTTGCCAAGCTGAACGTGGAGGTTATGGAAGGCTGCTTAAAGCTAGGTGATTTGTTAGAGGTGGAATATTCTATCAACAACAAGCTGGGGATTTCTGACGCCATCGCTCAGGTAAAGGAAATTTACCAAATTCACAGTGACGGTGGCTTCTTTTCCAAGGAGGAACTAGTTGCAGTTACGGAAGCCTATGAGCAGGATATGGTCTGGATTGCAGTTACTGGAGTAGATGTTAAGCTCATCATGAACAACGGTATGATTAGAAAGACCAAGGCTAAAAATACCGTGGCTAACGATTCCCTGGAATCTTCTATGTCTGTTGCATATGATGAAGAAGTTTCTAAAATGGTGAACTATTTTAAAACTGAGCTGAACGAATATTTTGTTGGCTATAAACCCATCAATCATATTACCCAGGACCTGAGCTATAGCTTGCAGGCACAAAAGAAACGCCTCAGCAGCTTTGGTATTACTATGGCAACAGAGGTTTCTTCTGAGGTTGGAGCAACTGCTACGAAAATGGAGGTCAGTCGCTATGCTTCTTCCCAATATGATGTAGCGGAGGCTAATGAAGCTGTAAAGCTGAAGCGCACCTATTCCAAGAATGGTCAAATTGTCTATGAGGATAAGGATTGGAGAATTTGCCATTACCTTTTGGCAGGTGCTAAATACAACAACGAAGGCTTAATCTTATGTCCGAACTGCGGTAATTATGCAGAGAGAGAAGAACTTTTGAACGGCTGTCCTTATTGCAAGACTCAGTTTAAAATTCAGGATCTTTCTTTGCGGGTTGCAGGCTATGCACAGAAGCAGATTCAACAGTCACAAATGGAAAAATTCCAGGGCAAGCTTAATATTGGTGCAGCTTTAGCTTATGAAAGCAAACAGAAGGAATATGACCAAGTGTTAAAATTCCGTATGCAAAAGGTAGATCCCTTATTTTCACCAACTGCCTTCTATAATAGTATGCGTAATAAACTGTATTCTGTTGTTTTTGCTGAAAATGTAGTTGCGTTGCGCAGCTTTGCTGATGTTGATTTTGATATAGCACCTTTCTATGAAAAGTTTAAAGATGTTATAGATATAGACATTCAGGAAATCAAAACCAAGAACTTTGAGAAAAATGATCTTTATATCTTTACAGATGTAATCATGACTGCTATGGTTCTGCGTTTCGACAAGAATGCAGGTAATGCCCAATGGTCTAAAGAAAAAGTGACTATGTCCTTTGTAAAGCATAAAGACAATAAAACTAAAAATATCTTTGAACCTAGTAAAATTCAATGCCAGTGCTGTGGTGGTTCCTATAGCCTGTACGAAGGTAAGGCTTGCTCTTACTGCGGTAATGAGATTGATTATCCAATGTATGATTGGTTATTAATTGATATGAATTTAGAGGTTTCTGCTTAGCTGAAGCGTTTTACGCTTCAGCTTTTTTATTTTCGAGAAACTATTTTTATTAGCCTTAAAAATATTTGGGAGAGATTATAATTTCTCTGCGAAAAGGTCTATAATTTTCTTTACACAATAGGGGAGTTGTGCTATAATATCAAAATCTTATGTTTTACAAAATGTAACAATTTTGACAATTTAAAGCGAATGAAATAAAATTTATGTAATATTTCGTTCTATTTAAGATTGAAAACTGATATGCTTTTGTAATTTGTAATATATTAAAAAATAGGGTATGGTGAATGAAATGGAATTGTTTTTGTATGCAGCTTGCTGCTATCTAGTGGGCGTTTCAACCTTCTTCTTTCCAAGGATATACCAGGTTGAAGCACACTACCTTTCTAACACTGCCGCATTGATTGGTAGTGCTTTAGTAACCATAGCTACCGGAGGATATTATGCTGGTAGTTTGGCTACGGATTCCTTAAAATGGGGAACCTATTCCTTAGCAATTGATGGTTGGAGTAGCTTTTTCCTCTTATTAACTGGTATTGCTAGCATGATTACTAGCTTGTATGCCTTAGGTTACGGTCGTTCCTATGAAGGAAACCGTTTGCGTAACTTAGGTAGCAACTGGAACCTATTCATTGTTTCTATGGTTTTCGTACTTTTAGCTGGTGATGGCTTCAGCTTCCTGTTGTTCTGGGAAATCATGGCTGTAGCTTCCTTTATGCTGGTTAACCATGAGGCTTACATTCGTACAACCTGGAATGCTGCTTATCAGTATCTGGTTATGACCTCCTTAGGTACAACCTTCCTGATGATTGCTTTCCTTATTGTTGGTGCTTACAGTGATTCCTATAGCTTTGTGGATATGGCTCATAATAGCTTGACTCCGCAAATGGCTCAATGGGTATTCGTTACTGCTTTCTTAGGCTTCGCCTTGAAGGCTGGTCTTGTACCTCTGCATATTTGGTTGCCTCAAGCCCATCCTGCTGCACCTAGCCATGTTTCTGCACTGATGTCCGGTGTAATGCTGAAGATTGCTCTTTATGGTTTTGGCCGCTTTATGTTTAGCTTTATTCCTACCTGGAGCTACTGGTGGGCAGCAGTTGTTATGTTGGCAGGCGCTTTCTCTGCGTTCTTGGGTGTGCTCTATGCGCAAATGGAAAGCGATATTAAGCGCGTTTTAGCTTATTCCTCTGTAGAGAACATGGGCGTTATTTTTGCTGCCTTTGGCTGTGGTATGCTGCTGAAGGTTACTGCAGGTGGTCATTGGTATCTTATTGCTATGGCAGCTGCTTTACTGCACGCTTTCAACCATAGCATCATGAAGGTGCTTATGTTCATGAGTGCAGGTAGCATTATGCACGGTACAGGTAGTAAGAACCTGGAGCTTTTTGGCGGTTTAGCACGTCGTATGCCCGTAACTGCGGTTTGCACCTTCATTGGTTCCTTGGCATTAGCTGCAATTCCTTTAACCTGTGGCTTCAATGGTGAATGGTTAGCTTTACAAGGCTTCATTACCTTGGCTCGTTCCTCCAGTGCTCATGATATTCGTCTTCTGACCGCTATTGCCATGATTCTTTTAGGCTTTACGGGAGCATTAGCTTTAGGTTGTTTCGTACGTTACTTTGGTATTGCTTTCTTAGGTCGTGAACGCAGCGAGATTGCTGCTCATGCTCACGAAAGCGACAAATTCATGCTTTCTGCTATGAGCATTAGCTCCGTACTGGTTATGGCTGCTGGTATTTATCCCATGCCGCTGATGGACTTAGTAGCTCAAGCTATAGGCGCTAATACAAGAATGTTTACTGCTAACCAAGCAATGTGGTGGGGAACTTCCGCTTACAGTCCTATTCTGCTGCTAGTTGTTCTTGCTATAGTAGGTGGTGTGGTTTATCTCTTTGCTTCTACCGCTAAATATGAGGTAAAAGAAGTAACCTGGAACTGTGGTACTGATCCTACTGCACGTCAACAGTATTCTGCTATTGGTTTCTCTAAGCCTGTTCGTCGTGCCTTCGATTACATTTTACAACCTGTGCGTCAAAGATCCTATATCCGCAAAGACCATGCTTATTTTGGTCGTCAGCTGGAATATAAGCTGGAGCTGCCGGATATGATTAGTCGTAAGCTTTACCAACCCGTTCAAAAATATTTCGTTGTTTCTTCCGCCTTCCTGCGTCGTCTACAGCAGGGTAGTGTGCGTCTTTATGTAGGCTATGTTATGGCAGCTATGACAGTTGTCTTGATTTGGGGGGCAGTAATAAAATGATAGATTTAATGCAAGCCTTTACTGATCTAGTTTACTGCTTAGGCCAAGCTTTAGCCTTATTATTAATCGCGCCCTTAATTACTGGTATTGTTAAAAAATGCAAAGCTGCTTTCCAAAATAGAGTAGGCTCTAGCATTTTCCAAGAATACTATGATATTTATAAATGGTGGCGTAAACCTGTTATCCTTTCTCCTTATACAGGTATCATTTTTAAGGTAGCTCCCTGCATTTATTTCATAACTACCTTAGTGGCAGCAGCAATGCTTCCTAATATGTTTGCAAAACAAATTGGCTTTGGTGATGTCTTCGTATTTGTTTACATCATGGCTATTGGTCGTTTCTTCATGGCTGTTTCCTCCATGGATGCTGCTACTGCCTTTGGTGGCATGGGCGGTAGCCGTGAGGTTTACATTGCAGCCTTTGTAGAACCGGTTATTATGTTGTCCATTCTCTCTAATGTTATTCACACTGGCTCTACTAATTTAAGCGGTATGACTCTTCGTCCTGATGAAGTCAACCTGACTGTAGCAGGTGTATTGACCTGTATTGCCTTCTTCCTGGTGCTTTTAGCAGAAAATAGCCGTATTCCTGTGGACAATCCTGATACTCACTTAGAGTTAACTATGATTCATGAATGCATGACCTTGGAATACTCCGGTCGTCTTTTAGCTTTGATTCATTGGGCAAGCCAATTGAAGCTGTTGATGTTCATTGTATTGTTTAGTCTTTTGTATTTCCCCTTGAATATTCCTTTGGTGCTTAAGGTTCTTATTGCTACGGTTGCTGTAGCTGTAGTAGAAACCATGAACAACAAAATGCGTCTTTTCAAGGTGCGTATTTATTTAGCTGCTGCTGGCGTAATGCTGCTGTTAGCGGTTGTGGCTCAATAAGGAGGTTAGTATGGAATATTTAGTAGTTGCCTTAATGTGCATTGTTTTCCTGCAAACCCGCTTTATGGAGTTGCGTCGTTCTACTATATTATTAGGTGTGCAATCTGCGTTTATTGCAGCTGCCTGCTTAGTAATCGGTATTGCTCATGGTGGTGGTCTCCATGGCTTCCTGCCAGGTATCCTGACCATTTTAGTAAAAGTAATTTTCATTCCTTTTGCTATTTTAAAGGTTGTACGTGGCTTAAAGGATGAAAGAGAAATCATCAGTGATATCAACGTAAACTATTCTACTGGTGTTGCTGCTTTAGCTTTAGCTATGAGCTATATGATTATCGACCGTCTGCTGCCTGGCTTTGAAGGCAGAGACATCTTAGCTACTGCAATGTTTATGATCATGACTGGTTTAGCCTTAATTGTTATGCGTGCTCGTGCAATCATGCAAATGATTGGTATGATTACTATGGAAAATGGTATCTACCTATTAGGCTTAATCATGACTGAAGGTTTGCCCATTATCATTGAATTGGGTGTTTTCCTGGACGTTTTGATTGCTGTAGTAATTTTAGTTATTTTGACATCTCGCTTACGTTTGAATTTCAGTACTACTGATACCAACGTTATGCAGAAGCTGAAGGGGTGAGAAGATGACAACATATTTAGCTATATTTATTTGTCTGCCACCCATTTGTGCAATTCTCGCTTTGGTTGGTACGTTTAATAACGAAATTTTACATTGGCTCCATCGTATTACCGCTACCATTTTCGGCTTAGCTATGGTGAAGCTAGCTATGGACTTTGATCCTACACAACCCTTCTATAATGATTATTTCTATATCGATGCTTTAAGCCTGTGGGTAATGATCATTATTACCACTCTTTATGTTGCTGCTAGCTGGACTGCCAAGTCCTATCTTAGTAGAGAAGAGAAGTGTGGTGTGCTTAAAGGTGAACAACTGCAAACAGGTCGTTATTTCGCTCTCATGCAATTGTTCTGCTGGACTATGTTCCTGGTACTGATTGTCAATAACTTAGGCTTAATGTGGGTTGCTATTGAAGCTACCACATTAATCTCCGCTTTGTTGATTTCCTATAAGTTTACTAAATCCGCGTTAGAAGCAACCTGGAAATATGTCATGGTCTGCACCGTTGGTATTTGCTTGGCTTTACTGGGTACTTTGATTATGTACTATGCACAAATCCAAGCTATGGGCTCCGCTAATGCTTTGGATTGGGTATATCTGAAACAACATGCTAATGCCTTGAATCCTAGCCTGACTAAATTGGCTATGCTCTTCCTGCTGGTAGGTTATGGTACTAAGGCTGGTATGGCTCCCATGCATTCCTGGCTGCCAGATGCTTATGCAGAAGCTCCGTCCTTAACTAGTGGTATGCTCAGTGGTGCTTTATGTACCTGTGCAATTTATGTTTTACTGCGTAACCTGGTTATTCTGCTGCCCACTGCTGGTGCAGAATTAATGAGCAGTATGATGGTGTTCTTTGCCCTGTTGACGGTTGCTATTGCCGTTCCCTTTGTTGTTGTACAACGTGACGTTAAACGTATTTTGGCTTATTCTTCTATGGAAAACATTGGTATCATGTTGGCTGGTGTAAGTGTATTTACTGCTTTTTCCCTGAAGGCTGTAATGCTGCACATGTATAGCCACGCTATGATTAAGTTTGTACTGTTCTTCATGGCAGGTACTATTATCCAAGAATACGGTACTCGTAATATGATGCGTATTCATGGTATGCTGATTGACGTTCCGCAGACTGCAACCTTCTGGTTGACTGGTATGTTAGGTATCCTAGGTTTGCCTCCTTTTGGCCTGTTCTTTAGTAAGTTTAATATCTTGACTGCTATGTTCAAGTCCGGTCATTATATAGCAGGCAGCTTGCTGGTAGTTCTACTGGTAGGCGTTTTGATTGGTATTCTTTATCATGGCATGCGTATGCTGAGTGATAAGGCTAAGAGTCGTAAGCCTATTGGTGATTTGTTACAGCCTATTGACATTCTTGTACTGGTGCTTTTGTTATTAGCAACAGTTGTTGTGGGTGTAGGCTTTGAAAACTTTGGTTGGCTCAACCATTTGTTAAGTCAAGCAGTTATGATTATAGGAGGCTGATATTATGCTACATGTTAAACCTGAAAATTTACGTGGCGCTGCTAATATCTGTAGTGCAAATGGCAAGCATCCTTTAGCTGCTATGTTTGGTGCTGATGAGACTCAGCATGGTGGTGGCTTAGCAATCTATTGCTTGTTCTATAATAAAGATAAAAGAGATATGGACGTTATTAAAGCAGAGTTTGATCCTGAGGGTGATTTAAGCTATCCCTGCTTAACGTCATTATTCCCTGCAGCCGTATGGTATGAACGTGAATTGCACGATATGTTCGGCTTCATTCCTGTAGGTCATCCCGATCCAAGACCCTTAGTATTGCACGAAAGCTTTCCTAGAGAGTTCTATCCCTTGCGTAAGCGCTATAGTGTGAATCATAAGGCTGTAGGGCAACGTGAATTCAATATGTGTACGGCAGAGGGTGAGGGCGTCTTTGAGGTGCCTGTAGGTCCCATCCATGCAGGTATCATCGAGCCTGGTCACTTCCGCTTCAGTCAGGCTGGTGAAGCTATGCTCCAGTTAGATGCTAAGCTTTTCTATACCCATCGTGGTATTGAAAAGGCAGTAGAAGGTAAGACTCCGGAAGAAGCGTTGCATATTGTAGAACGTATCTGTGGCGCTTGCAGTGTTGCCAATACCTTAAGCTTCTGTCAAGCAGTAGAAAAGCTTAGTGAGGTTAAGGTGCCGCGCCGTGCCTGGTTAATTAGAACCTTCGCTTTAGAAATGGAGCGTCTGTATAACCATATTGGTGATACTGGCAATGTTTGCGCCGGTGTAGGCTTTTCTCCTGTCATTAGCATGGGAGCTCGCCTGAAGGAATATTTGCAACAGCTTAATGAGCTCATTGCTGGTAACCGCTTCCTGCGTGGTTTAATTGTTCCTGGCGGTGTAGCTTATGATATTGATGAAGCTATGCTGGAGGAAATTGAAGAAGAACTGAAGAAGGTGAAAGAGGTTTATGCTGACATGGTACATATCATGGGTCAACAAAGCAACTTCTTGAATCGTATTCAAACCACAGGTGTTATTCGTAAACAAACCGCTTTGGATTTGTCCATGGTTGGTGTAGGCGCTCGTGCTAGTGGTGTTGACCGTGATAGCCGTAAGGATATGGGTTTTGGTATTTACGATGAATTGGATTTTGACGTGGTTACTGAACCTAACGGCGATGTTGAAGCACGCATTAAAGTACGCATTGGTGAAGTAGAGCAAAGTATGGAACTAATTCGTCAGCTGAGCTATCTTTTAAGAGTTGATAATACTGAACTCAAGGTAGATTTAGGAAAGCTGAAAACCTTAGAAGGTGCTTGGGGTATTAGTGAATCTCCCCGTGGTGATAATCTTCAATGGTTGATGTTAGATGAAGCAGGTAAGATTGACCGTCTCTTCGTTCGTTCTGCTTCTTATCCTAACTGGCCTGCTTTGCCCATTGCTGTTCAGGGTGATATTATCCCTGACTTCCCCTTAATTAACAAGAGCTTTGAGCTCTGCTATGCTTGTATTGATAGATAAGGAGGTCTGCCATGCTTAAAATGCTTGAAGCAATTTTCAAAGGTAAAATTGCTACTGAAGAAATTCATATTACTGGCGCAAAACGCATGCGCGGACAACTTGTTACTACTAAAGTTGATTGTGATCTAGAGGCTTGTGCTAAAGCTTGTCCTGTAGGTGCTTTCACTGTAGAAAACGGAAAACCTGTCATTGATTATAAAAAGTGCTTGTTCTGCGGTAAATGTGTAGAAGCTTGTGCTAGTCAAGGTTTACAACATGCAAATCGTGAGGTTTTAGCAGAAATTCTTGAAGAAACTCAAGTGCAGGTTAGTCAACAGGTAAAGGCAACCTTAGGCCGTAGCTTACACGTGCGTCATTTAGATGCTGGTAGCTGTAATGCCTGCGATTTTGAAATGGGTGCCTTAAGTAATCCTATTTACGACTTACATCGCTATGGTATTGCCTTTGTGGCATCTCCTCGTCATGCAGATATGATTATGGTTACGGGTGTTGTAACTCGCAATCTGGAAAAAGCCTTACGTATGACCTATGATGCAATGCCTGAGCCTAAGCTGGTCATGGCTTGTGGCGCCTGTGCAGCAGGTGGTGCTACCTATGGCGACACCTATGCTATTGTAGGCAAGGTAAGCGATGTAGTTCCTGTGGATATTGCCGTTCCCGGTTGTCCTCCTAGACCTTCTGCTATGATTATTGCCCTTTGTGCAGCAGCTGATTTATTAAATGAAAAGCTAAAATAATAATCTTTGTCTTATACTTAATTATGCAATAGGGGAGATTTATTGACATAGTAGGGCGAAAGTGTTATAGTAGTAAAAGTTATAAAAAGGTAAGGGGCGAAACTCATGATTACATATCGTCCGGCTAAGTTTTCGGATGTAGAAAATATACATAAGGTTTTGAATGATTACGCTAAGGAAGGGTTAATGCTCCCTCGTTCTCGTAACGCTATTTACGAAAATTTGAGAGATTATATCATAGCTGTTGATGCTAATAATCATTTTCTAGGCTGTGGTGCTTTGCATTTTGTTTGGGATAAATTGGCAGAAATTCGTTCTTTAGCAGTAATTCCTGAACTAAAACACTCTGGCATTGGTCGCAATATTGTAGAACATTTAGAAAAAGAAGGAATTGCAAGAGGCGTGAAGATGTTCTTCTCCCTAACTTATCAACCTGGCTTCTTCTCTAAATGTGATTATATTCAAACTGATAAGGCTAAGCTACCACAAAAGGTATGGAAGGAATGCGTACATTGCTCTCTTTATCCTTATTGTGATGAAATTGCCTTCGTAAAAACTACTATCGATTACGAACCTGGTGAAATTTTACTGTAACTATTTTGATACTAAAAGTAGAGCACGTTTTCAGCGTGCTTTTCTTTTATTTATCCTTTTATTTTGCTTATGTGAGAGCAACATTTATGAAGTGTAGATTAATTGTGCTCTTAAACAAAATATTTGACTTTTTGACATATTTCTGTCATAATCTTCTTATAAACTTAGCATAAAGCAAATGGTCTTTATGCTTTTGTTTATATTGGGTACGTTAAGTACCTAATTTTCGTAAATTAACGGAGCATATATGAACGTTTTTGATATAGTAGATGAATTTTATACCCAGGATCCAGAATGGAATACTGTTATTGAGCGTAGACATGTAGATAGCTATCTGCGCAGCTTAGCCTGGAAAGGTGTAGGGGATGATGAGCTCATTGACATTTGGAGCGACATTATGCTGCTATGTGTCTTTTTAGGTAACAGTGAAAACTTTCTTGGAGATATGAATAGAGAGAATTTCATTGACTGCGTTGGCTGGTGCGGTAGAAATGTTGCAGGCTTTTCCATTAACGTTACTCACGTTCAGCAGTATTTAAAGCATCTACAGGATTTTTACCAATATTTGCATAAAAAGAAAGTTGTCTTTCAGGTAACAGGACCTCAAGAAGCCTTGGCTAAGCTGGTAGTTAATGACAAACTACAGCTTCTAGATCGACATGGCAATTTTCTTTCTGATATAGAAAAATATAACTTATATTCCAGTCCTGATTTACCTGCTAAAATTTTCTTAAATGTAGCAGAAAAGATGGATAATCTCCTTGAAGCAATTCGTAACTTTTATGCTGCGAAGGAATATTATCGTGATGTGGAGCGTGCTGCTTTTTTATATAGCGGTATTCTTTCTAGTGGCGTTATTGATGAAAAGCCCGAGTCTGAAGAATACGCTCAGGCCTTTTGGGACTATTTCCTCTTTGACTACCATCTGCTTAGCAATGATAAACGTCCTATTCAACACTTCTATGATGATATGTGTGCCAATAATTTCACTGTTGAAGGAGAAGCCTACGAGGATATCCTGCTGGAGCTGATAAAAACTAGGCTAGTAGTTTTCAGCGTTAAAGGTAGAAATGAAGATAATACCTTCTCTTGCGTAGATGTTTTTTCTCATGAAGCCTACAGTTTGGTGCTTCCTCTAGAAGAAGAGTCTGAAATAGAAGGTATGCTCTTTATGGGGCATATTTATTACAACGAGACCATGGTTATAAACTTTGTCCGTGGCTTTAAGATTAATGCCACTGCTGAAAAACGCATGGTTCAGACAATGAAGCGAGCTAAGAACTGGTTTGCTTGGCGTAATGGCGGGAAGCTTTCCTGGAGTGAATTCATCGAGCGTAATGCCATGTTTGTACGCCATATCTGCCTAATTTACTCTGCTTATATCCGTTTGGATTGCTTTAGCTGTGAGACTAAAGTTGAGGAATATGAACCTGCTAGCATTGTTGAAGACAAGGTCACCCTCACTATTGCCAGTATGCTAAAGCCCTATAGCTTTTCCTGTTATGATATTCGCATCTGTCAAAGGATGTGGAGTGATTTTGTCAAGGTAACTGGAAAAAGCGTCAGAATGCCAGAGATTTGGGCTGCTGGAATTATCCGTAATTTCATTGAATTAAATAGTGTTTATAATTACGATTTACAGAAAATTTCTGAAATGTGTCGTAATGTTCCCACTGCTGCCATCTCAAGAACTAGCAACGAGGTCTTGAATACCTTGGCTTTAGAGCCTGGGGATCCTCGTTATGTTAATGAGGAAGGTCTTTTACTGTTATTATTATCTTAAAAGATTGTGAATAGATTTGTAGAGAGTTTGGAAGTGCTTGGTATTTCCAGGTAGTACTGTGTGAAAGGAGAATATCTTATGCAATGTCCTTTTTGTAAACACGAGGTGTCTGAAGGCACCGCTGAATGTCCCTATTGTCATTACCAATTTGCAGTAGATGCAGAGGTTTTAAGCTCTGATGAACGTGATTCCTTTGAAGGTGTAACTATTGAAGAGGATGGCTCTACCTCCTCTGATACCAGAAGAGATGATAATGCTCAGTATGAAGAGGAGCGTCCCACACGTTTTGGTCAACGTGATGAGGAACAGCAGGCTCCTAGCGGCTTTCAAATGCGTACCTTTGGCGGCACCGGCTGCCTGATTTGGTTATTGATTTTCGTCTTCCTGATGATTTTCATGTTTGTAGCTGCAGTTAAGCTTTTCGTAGCTTTCCCCTTATTAGGTGTTTTAGCTTTAATTTGGTGGTTAAATAGCTCCTTCCATTGGTTTTAATTGAAAATAAGATTTGCGTATGGCTAGCATTTATTATAAAATATAAATGCTAGCTTTAATGCTTTACAATACAAGTAAGGAATATGTGATTTTTATGAATAAGAGAATGTGTATGTTAGGTGCGTTGGCTGTTATGTTTAGTAGTACAGCTTATGCAGCTTTGCCAGGCTCTGAGGTGAAACTGGCAGAAAATATTTTAGAGCTTGATCGTCAGCTGAAAATTTATCGTGAAGGTACGAAGCTTTTTGAGCAAAAGTTCACTGATGATGTATTTATTGTTGCGGATGAATTACAAAATACTGATGAGGTCATGCTCAGTAACATCGTTGTAACAGATAACAAAAATGTGCCTGTTAAATATGTTATGAAGCGTTTGAAGGTAAAAGCCGGAGACAAGATTAATGTTTCCAAGCTTAAGAAACAGGTGGAATTCTTTAATGCTACTAATATAAGTGGCATTAAGGCTGAGCTTGTGAATACATCTGAGACTGGTGCAGCTACTTTAAAACTTAAATTTATTGAGCCTAAGCATAGAAGCTTCCGCTATATGTTTGTTGACAACGGCGGTCCTGAGAATACAGGGGAGTATAGAGTAGGACTTATGTCTGAAAGCTACGGCTTCCTGCATAATGATGACCGTCTCTATGGTATTACATATTTTAGTAAGGGCGTAAAATCTGGCTATAAGGTTTATGATACTCCTGTTTCTCATCATGGCACTAGAGCTTATTTAGGCTGGTCCAGTGATAAAGTACGCTTAAAAAAAGGTCCTTTGCGTGATAGAGGTTTTATTGGCCGAGCTGATGATGGTTATCTAGGGGTTAATCATCCCTTTATTGCTAACAACCAGCAAAAACTGGAAGGCTTTGTAGAGCTGCATTATAAATGGGGTGAAAATGAGCTGCCTCATGAATATAAACTGAAAACTAAAACTAAAGGTGTTACCGGCGGTATTCGCTATATTGATAAGGATAGAGCAGGTTTTAATTTTGTCAAATTGTCCGTTAATGGTTATAAGGGTGATGTAGAACTAAATGGTATTGACCAGAATGCGGATGATGGGGTTTATTACAATCTGTTTGCAGTACGCAGACAATTACTTCCGCATAAGCAATATCTGCAGGCAAAGGTTTATGGTCAATATAGCAGTCAAAGCAAATTGCCAAGCTCTGAGCATTTAGACATTGGCGGTATGTATTCTGTACGTGGCTATGAGGAAAATAAGCTTAGTGGCTATAAAGGCTATTTTGGCAGTCTTGAATATAATGTGCCTTTATCCAAGGATGCTGAAAGCTTAAGAAGCTTTGTTTTCTATGATTATGGTGCAATCAATAACGGTGTATATTCTGATAACAAGGGTAGAGAATATATTACTAGCTGTGGTGCAGGCTTGGAGTTTAAACGTTCCGGTTGGCATGCTAAAGTTGCTTTGGGTATTCCTTTAAAGCATTCTGCAGGTTTAACCCATGACAAAACTAGAACTCACTTCTTTGTGCAAAAGATGTTTTAAGTAAAATTTAAAAAAATGTAAATTTTTTAACAAAAACTCCTCGAAAAAAAGAGGAGTTTTTGAATTTATGTAGAATAACAAACAGGTACACAATGGTGTTTTTATATTTAAGAAGACAACGAAGAAAAGTTTAGATATATATAGCTTTTCTGTAAGGAGTGTCTTGTATTGCATGGAGGTTTAAGATATGCATAGTTACACAATGGATCTCGGTGGCAGACCTTTAACAATTGAGTCTGGCGAGATCGCTAAACAAGCAAATGGTGCTGTATTAATTCGTTACGGTGAAACTGCTGTAGTAGTAGCAGTTACCGGTACTAAGACCCCGCGTGAGGGTGTTGATTTCTTCCCCCTGACTGTAGATTTTGAAGAAAAAGCTTATGCTTCCGGCAAATTGCCCGGTGGCTTCATTAAAAGAGAAGGTCGTCCTGGCGAAACTCAAATTCTGACCAGCCGCCTGATCGACCGTCCTATCCGTCCTATGTTCCCTGATGGCTATCATAACGATGTTCAAATCGTAGCAACTGCTGTTTCTATCGATCCGGACAACGCTCCTGATATCCCTGCTATGATTGGTGCTTCCGCTGCACTGTCTATTTCTGATATTCCCTTCGAAGGTCCTATCGCAGGCGTACGCGTTGGCTTAATCGATGGCGAATTCATCATCAACCCCACCTTAGCTCAAGCTGAAGTTTCTCTGCTGAACCTGGCTGTTGCAGGTACCAAGGACGCAATCCTGATGGTAGAAGCAGGTGCTAAAGAAATTAGCGAAGAAACCATGCTGGATGCAATTTGGTTCGCTCATGGCGTAATCAAACAACTGGTTGAATTCCAAGAAAAAATCGTTGCTGAAATCGGTAAGGAAAAAATGGAAGTTCCCGTTTATGTTCCTCCTGCTGATATCGCTGCAGAAATCGAAGCTTACGGCGCTGACATGCTGAAGGAAGCTCTGATGGATGCTAACAAACTGCAACGTGAAGAAAACGTAGCAAAAGCTAAAGCTCAAATCGCTGAAGTATTCATGGAAAAATATCCTGATAACGCAGCTGATGTAGCTTATATCACTCAAAAACTGGTTAAGAAAATCGTTCGTCGTACCATTTCTGTTGACAAGATTCGTCCTGATGGCCGTCAATTAGAAGAAGTACGTCCTGTAACCTGCAAGGTAGACCTGCTGGCTCGTCCTCATGGTTCCTCCCTGTTCACTCGTGGTCAAACCCAAATCCTGAACTGCTTAGCATTAGCTCCTCTGCGCGATGCACAAATCATCGAAGGCATGGGTCGCGAATATACCAAACGTTATATCCATCACTACAACTTCCCTCCGTATTCCGTAGGCGAAACCAAACCTCTGCGTAGCCCCGGTCGTCGTGAAATCGGTCACGGTGCATTAGCAGAACGCGCTCTGCTGCCCGTAATTCCTTCTGAAGAAGAATTCCCCTATGCAATTCGTCTGGTTTCTGAAGTTCTGGAATCCAACGGTTCTTCCTCCATGGGCTCCGTATGTGCTTCCACTCTGTCTCTGATGGCTGCTGGCGTTCCCATTAAAGCTCCTGTAGCAGGCGTTGCTATGGGTCTGGTTAAAGATGGCGATTACTTCACCATCCTGACTGATATTCAAGGTCTGGAAGATGCTTTAGGCGATATGGACTTCAAAGTAGCTGGTACTGATAAAGGTATCACCGCTATTCAAATGGATATTAAGATTGATGGTATCAACAAAGATATCTTCACCCAAGCTCTGGCACAAGCAAAACGCGGCCGTGAATGGATCATGGGCAAGATGATGGAATGCATCTCCGAACCTCGCAAAGAGCTGAGCAAATATGCTCCTAAGATCACTTCCATGCAAGTTGATGTTGACAAGATTGCTAAGGTTATTGGACCTGGCGGCAAAATGATCAAGAAGATTGTTGACGAAACCGGTGCTAAGATTGACATCGATGATTTTGGCAAAATCTCCATCGCTGCAGTTGATAGCGAATCCGCTCAAAAGGCTATGGACATGATCATCGGCATCACTGCTGAAGCTGAACCTGGTAAAGTTTATACCGGTAAAGTAACTCGCATCATGAACTTCGGCGCATTTGTAGAAATTCTGCCTGGCAAAGAAGGCCTGTGCCATATTTCCCAACTGTCCACCGAACGCGTAGAGAAGGTTGAAGATGTAGTTTCCGTTGGCGACGAAATTGTTGTTAAGGTTACTGA
>JAKSOK010000002.1 GCA_024405615.1 Phascolarctobacterium sp. | reverse complement strand
TATCATCATAGAAGTTACCATTAGCAATGAATTGAGGAGCTTTACCAGCTACAACTTTCAAACCACCGATACGGCCAGTTACGTAAGCTTGGTTCAGGTTGAAACCATCATCTTCATTTTTTTCATGAATCTTAACGTCGTTTTGCAGACGAGCATTGTAGGTCCAGTCTTCATTGATTTGGCCTTTTACGAACAGACGAGTACGCAGACGGTTCAGAGATTTAGCAGGAGATACGCCGCCTTTGTTAGCATATTCATAACGGATTTGGCCAGTGATTTTTACGTTGTCAGCTTTCTTTTCCAGAGCAGCTACGCGAACGCCCAGGTTGTCCAGTTCGTCAGCGAATTCAGCAGCCAGTTTGTCAACGTTAGCGCCTTTTGCCATTGCTTTTGCAACGATTTGAGCCATTTCATAACGGGTCATGGTCTTGTCGCCTTGGTAGGTGCCATCGCCCATGCCTTCGATTACGCCAGCAGCAGCCAGTTTGTCGATGGAGTCATAAGCCCAGTGACCAGCAGGTACATCAGAGAACGGGTTAGCAGCATAAGCGGAAGCAGTTACGCCTAATGCCATAGCCATAGCTAATACTAAAGATTTTTTCATTTTAGTTTCCTCCTTCAGGAAATAATATTTTATTTGCCTAAAGTTAAAACCTCCGTTAATTCTGCTTTCCCTACCTTTTCGCTCAAGAGTTTCCTCGTTTCCTCTGTCTATTTCAGCATTTCAAACATTATTAACTTAGACTCTACCTCTAGACTATTGCTATTTTACCACACTCATTAGCAATATGCAAGCATTATTTTGTAAATAATGTACTATATTATGTAAATCAATATATTGCATATATGCGTTTTGGACAAAAAAATACCCCATTCCTAAGAATGAGGCATTTTACATTACATCTTAATCTACTTCTTTATCTCATAACGCGTATTCTTGCCAGAACCTATTTTATCAACAAGTTCTTTAACCACTAGCTGTTTTAAAGCTCTATTAGCAGAGGAAAGACTCATACCAAATTTTTCTTGTAGCATAGCTCTGGTAACAACACCTTTCTCCTTAATGTAGCTAAGGTACTCAGAATCCTCTTCGCAGGCAGTATCAACAAGTACAGCTCTAATACTTCTATTACCATAATTTACATTTGGTAAAACCGTTTTAAATGTTGCAGAAGTTACTTTAAAATCAGGTTTTTCCATTTTATCATTGTAGCTATTTAATATTTTCAGCAAGCCTGTCCCATAGGCCTCAATTAATTTTAGTCTATAAAAAATATTAGCCAGCTTAGGATTTCTACAAATAGAAGCTCCATTTAAAACATCATTCAAGCAGACACCTTTTACTAATCCGCCAAAGGATATAAATTCCATGCGATCATCATATACACTTACAATTGTTGGAGCACTAAAACCATAGTCCCTATGTATAATAGCGTTCAACAAAGCCTCCCTTATGGCTATAGCCGGATAATCCTTTATGTCTATGCGAACAAGTCCTTCGTAACTTCCATGTAAATTATTACGATAATCTAAATAGGCATAAGCTTCGTCTAACTGTTTTAAAATGGACCCACGAAACTCGTATCTATCTTGAAACTCCTCTTGCCCCACGCCTTTGAAAGTAGCTGCTTTTATAATATGTGGGCACTGATCCGAGAACAATAAAGCCAAATTTGTGTAAAGCATATCCTCAACAATCATGCCCAAGCTTTTCATTTGCATATACCCAAATTCTACGTTATTTCTTTTAAAAACATTACTAGCATATTCGAAGGTTAGGTCCTGCTGAATTGAACGCATTTCTTCGAAGTTATCTCCATCACTGCTTTTTATCATTTCGCGAATAGCGCTATCGCTAGCAGGCACAGCAGAAGTTCCTTGTCTAACATAAACCCCAACAGGACGCAAACCTTTGCTTTTTAAGTAATAGGGTATCATAGTACCTCTTTGCACTTGAATTTCCAAAAATGTTTTATTATCCTGCTCTAAATTTTTATAACTAACAAACATTGTTACATCAGGTGCTATAGCATCACGAACTGTATTAGCTATTTTTTGAATAAGCCTGTCCGCATCATCTATGCCAATTATTTCTCCATCATCATTTACACCTACATAAATAGAACCACCACCACTATTAGCAAAAGCGATTACTTCTTTAATAATGGTATCAGAATATTGTTCTTTTAATTCTACGTACTCACTTTCCCTATATCTGTTTTCCATAGTTTTCACCTCTCCTGTAATTATATTCATTCTATTCATTCTTGTCAATATTCTATTCACTTTTGAATAGAATGTGAATAGAATAAAATACCCCGCTTCTAAAAGCAGGGTATATCAAAATGTATTCTATTCAAAAATATAATCCTTCAAAAAGTACAACGCTAAAAGAGCAACAGCTACATAACGCCAATAATCTGGAATTTGAGAATCTTCCTTTATAGGTCCTTGAAGAAGTCTTTGCTTTTTCAAGCATTCAGCATCTTCAGCATTTTTATTATCTTCAGGGATTTCCGCCTTTGCTGCATCTAATGACTCCTTTTGAGCTTGTGCCTTAGTTTGCTTTTCCTGGTACTTTTTCATTATCTTATTCAGTTCTTTAGTACCATAGCCGCTATTAGTTAAAAAGCTGTCATCCTCTTCTTCAGCAGCAAATTCAGGGTTCTTTTTCACCCCAAATAAGTCTGCAACTTCATTAATCTCCTGAGGGGTTGCTTTCCGAACTACCTTTTTAGTCTTAGCCAGCGAGATTGAGAAAACCTTTTTTGGCGCATAGCTCATAACTCTACCCGTCAGTTCTCCAGACATGCTTTGCACAATAACAAAATCGCCCTTTTTTACATCTTCAATATCACATATATATGTCGTAGTTTGCCCGTAGGCATTTAAAGCTACATTGACATACTTTACTTCATCAGACATTTTACACCTCATAAAACTCATCAAGCCCTTTTGCTGAGTTTTTGCTTTACATTAAACTTATGAAACTATGGTATACCTTTCTTACAATTATGTCAATTACACTTAATATATATTTAATTATAATGATATCAATAAAAAAACTCCCCTACATTTCTGTAAGGGAGTTCCTTATATTTATATGGATATAAATTATTTACCAGTACGACCACGTTTGGTAAATTCTTTACCTTCTGCGCACAGAGGGCAGGAATCAGGTTGGAAGGTCTCTACGCTCAAGTGCAGTAAAGCTTCAGTACGGATACCGAAATCAACTTTGCCACCGCTACGATCAACCAACAGACCAACGCCTACTAATTCACCGCCATGTTCTTTAACAACTTCCATAACCTCTTTAACGCTACCGCCAGTGGTTACGATATCTTCAACAACCAATACACGAGTACCTTCAGGAATTTGGAAGCCACGGCGCAGAGTCATTTTACCATTTTCACGTTCAGTGAAGATAGCACGAGTGCCTAAAGCCTTACCAACTTCATGAGCCAGCAGAATGCCGCCAGTTACAGGACCAACAACCAATTCTACATTGTCATTTTCATAACGACGAGCAATTTCTTGGCACAGTCTTTCAGTATATTTAGGATGTTGCAGTACGTTGAATTTTTCAACATACATAGGGCTGTGCAGGCCGCTAGTCAGCAAGAAGTGACCATGGAGAACAGCTTGGGTTTCCTCTAACATTTTCAAGACGTCTTTTTCTTCTAAAATTTCCATTTTTTCCGCTCCTTTTATGTTAATTATAATATATTATGTAAATTGTACAGCTTTCGTCAAACGCTGGATAAGTGCTATATAGCGAGGAACAGCGAGGAGACGCCGTGATGGCGTACTAATAGTACGTCGAACAAGTCCCGCAACTGTGACAAAGCTAGATGGCGCTTAGCCTGCGTTACTATGCGTTTGCAATTTCCTTAACTATAGCTTCAGCGGCTGCTTTGCGATCCTCAGCCTTAGTAATAGGTCTACCAACTACAATATGAGTAGAACCGTTTTGGAAAGCACCTGCAGGAGTAGCAACACGACTTTGGTCATCCAGAGAAGCGCCAGCAGGACGCACACCAGGAGTAACAATTAAAAAGTCAGGACCGCATGCTTCACGAATACCTGCTGCTTCACGAGGAGATGCAACAACGCCATCCATGCCAGCTTCTTTAGCCAATTTAGCTAAAGCAATAACTTGTTCAGCAATAGTATTATTATAATTAAGACGACCAAATTGCTCGTCATCCATGCTAGTCAGAATGGTAACTGCAATCAGCTTCGGAGCCGGTCTGCCAGCTTTAGCAGCAGCTTCACGTACAGCCTTTACAGCTTCTTCCATCATCTTCTTGCCGCCAACTGCATGAACATTCATCATATCAGCACCAAGATCGCTCAGAACCATCAGGGCATGAGCAACGGTATTAGGAATATCTTGCAGTTTCAAGTCTAAGAAAATATGCTTGCCTTGTTCCTTCAAATAAGTAATCATGGGTGCACCAGCAGCATAGAACAATTCCATACCTACTTTGTAATGGCTAACAGCATCACCACATTCTTCTACACAAGCAATAGCTTGGTCCATGGTGGGGAAGTCTAGAGCGACAATTAATCTATCATCGGACATAAGTTTTTTCTCCTCTTCTCAGCAGCTCACCATAAGCACTTTTGGTGGCTGTGGCGTATTATAAGTTTTGTAATTATTTATTATAAAGTGGCATAGAAGCCTTTCCGTTAGGAAGTGCTAAGCCTACAATTTCTTCAATGTTCTTTACGCCGTGTCTATCGCAATATGCCAACATGCCATGAGCGATGGTTTCAGCAATATCAGGATTTACAAGATTTGCGGTACCAACAGCAACTGCGCTTGCACCTGCCAACATGAATTCGATAGCATCTTCAGCGCACATAATACCGCCCATGCCAATGATGGGAACCTTAACGGCTTGAGCAACTTGATATACTAAACGAACTGCAACCGGACGAATAGCCGGGCCAGACAAACCACCAGTTACATTGCCTAAAACAGGACGTTGACGCTCAATATCAATCTTGGTACCTAACAAGGTATTGATCATACTGATAGCATCTGTACCAGCTTCTTCTACAGCCTTTGCCATAACTACAATGTCTGTAACATTAGGACTTAATTTAGTAATAACAGGCTTGCTTGTATTTGCTTTAACAGCACGTACAACTTCTGCAGCTGCTTCAGGAACAGTACCGAAAACAATGCCACCTACCTTAACATTAGGGCAGGAAATATTAATTTCTACAGCATCCACACCATCTACATCTACAGCCTTTGCTACTGCACCATATTCTTCAGGAGTATGGCCATAAATATTTACAATAACAGGAACATCATATTTACGTAATTTCGGCAAGGTTTGTTCCAGGAACACTTTACTACCAGGATTCTCCAAGCCTATGCAGTTCAGCATGCCAGAAGGAGTTTCTACAGCACGTTGACCTACATTTCCTTTAGCAGGCTCTAAAGAAGTGCCTTTAACACAAACAGCACCAACCTTTTCTAAATCAAGAAAATCCGTAAATTCCAAGCCAAAGCCAAAGGTACCAGAGCCAGTGGTAACAGGAGTTTGCATTTTCATGCCAGCAATATTAACTGCTAAACGGCCATCATATAAGTTTACCATTCTCCTACCTCCTCAGCCCAGAAAACCGGACCATCCTTGCAAACCTTTAAGCGCTTACCTACGCCTTCGCAGGCACAAGACAAGCAGGCACCTAAGCCGCAAGCCATATATTTTTCCAAAGATACTTGGCATTTAACGCCTGCTTCTGCACAAGCAGCAGCAACAGCCTTCATCATAGGTACGGGACCACATACATATACTACATCATATTCGCCCTCTGCCAGTAAATCTTTCAAAAGAACCATTACTGTACCTTTAGCGCCTAAGCTACCATCATCAGTTGTGGTATAAACATTAGAGCTTAAATCAGCGTATAAATCAGTCCAAAACAGTTCAGTTGCTGTTCTACCGCCCATAAGCACATCAGTGCCTCTACGGCCAAAAGCTTGAGCCAGATAATGCAGAGGTGCTAAACCAGTACCGCCACCAACTAACAAAGGTCTTTTAGCGCTCATATCAAAACCATGACCTAAAGGACCAACAATATTCAGTTCATCACCAGCCACTAAATCCATAAGCATATGGGTAGCTTCGCCAATGATGCGATAAATTAAGCAAAAGGTTCCTTCTTCCTTGTTTACAGCAGCTACGCCAAAAGGACGACGCAGTAAAGGTGCTGTGTGTTTAGTAACCTTTACGTTTACAAATTGACCTGGTTCTGCAACATTTGCAATTTCAGGTGCACAAATTTCAATTAACTTAGTATTGGCATTAAGCTGTTGTTGTCTAACGACCTTGCCAATAGCGATTGTCTTTGCCATAAACCTACTCCTTCACAATAAGATGGGGTTTATATCATTATACCACTTATATACAACTAGCGCTACTATAAAAAATATATAGTAGCGCTTGAATGTAAAATATTATTAATACTTTCTTAGAACTCGTCCTCTAAATCTTGCAGTGCAACAACGCTTACCACGCGACGGCGACGCATTACGGACATAACCCTTTGTAATTCACGAGCAGTATCCATACTGGTTAAGCAAGGAATTGCATGTTCAACGGTAGAACGACGAATTTTAAATCCATCTCTATCAGCATCACGACCATGGTTAGAGGTATTAATAACCATACCGATAATGCCAGCTTTAATATCATCAATAATGTTATTCGGACCTTCACTAACTTTAATAGCAATCTCGGCCTCAACGCCATGCTCCTTCAAGTAAGCAGCTGTACCTTTAGTAGCCATTACCTTAAAGCCAAGTTCTTCAAAACCACGAGCGATTTCTACTGCTTCAGGCTTGTCCATATCAGCCACAGTCATTAAAATCGCACCCTCGTGAGGAACGTTAATGCCAGAAGCTACACACGCTTTGTAAAGTGCACGGCTATATTTATAGTCAGCACACATTACTTCGCCTGTAGACTTCATTTCAGGTCCAAGCACAATATCAACGTTTGACATCTTGTTGAAGCTAAATACGGGAGCTTTAACTGCGTAATAGTCCGGGAATAACTGCAAACCTGCACGATAGCCCTGCTCTTTCAAGCTAACGCCCATAGCGCACTTAGTAGCTACGTCAACCATAGGAATACCAGTTACCTTGCTTAAGAAAGGTACGGTACGGGAAGAACGAGGATTTACCTCAATAACATAGAGCTGTTCATCACGAACAATGTATTGAACATTAATCATACCTTTAACTTCAAGACCTAAGGCCATTCTATTAGTATAATCAATAATCAATTCAATAATATGCTCACTTAAAGAACGTGGCGGATATACCGCAATGGAGTCACCAGAATGGACGCCAGTACGTTCAACGTGTTGCATAATACCGGGCAGCAGAACCTTCTTACCATCACAGATAGCATCAACCTCTACCTCAGTGCCCATAATATAATGGTCAACCAATACAGGATGTTCATTATTAACCTTAACTGCATATTTCATGTAATGATCCAGCTCTTCATCGTTATAAACGATTTCCATAGCACGACCACCCAATACGTAGGAAGGACGCACCATTGCAGGATAGCCTACATCATGAGCAGCTTCAAAAGCACCCTCTACAGTAAAGCAGGTATGTCCTTTAGGACGAGGAATCTCACACTTTGTCAGCAATTCGTCAAAACGTTCTCTATCCTCAGCTTGGTCAATAGAATCAACACTAGATCCTAAAATCTTTACGCCTTGTTTAGCTAAAGGACCTGCAAGATTAATAGCGGTTTGGCCACCAAATTGAACGATAACACCCTCAGGTTGTTCTTTGTCAATGACATTCAGAACATCTTCAACAGTTAAGGGTTCAAAATACAGTTTGTCAGCTATATCAAAGTCAGTGGAAACAGTTTCAGGGTTATTGTTAATGATAATGGTTTCATAGCCCATATCCTTTAAAGCCCATACACAATGTACGGAGCAATAGTCAAATTCAACACCTTGGCCAATACGGATAGGACCAGAGCCCAAAACAACAACCTTTTTACGAGGAGTAACTTCTACTTCGTCCTCTTGGGCATAGCAGGAATAGTAATAAGGAGTTTCAGCCTCGAACTCTGCAGCACAGGTATCAACCATTTTGTAGGTAGGAATAATGCCATTTGCTTTACGCAGAGCGCGAATTTCAAATTCATCCTTGCTTACAATATTACCGATGACTTTATCCGCAAAGCCATATTGTTTAGCTTTACGTAAAAGTTCAGGAGTCAGTTCCTCTGTAGCTAGCTTTTGTTCCATCTTAACGATATTGTTGATTTTAGACAAGAACCACAAGTCAATCTTGGTAATGTCATGGATGTATTCCATGGTAATACCACGACGCAAAGCTTCTGCTACTACAAAGCAACGTTCATCATCTATATTTTTTATCTTAGCACGAATTTCATCATCACTAAGACTCTTTAACTCTGGCATCTCTAAATGACGTAGGCCAATTTCCAAGCAACGAACAGCTTTAAGCATAGCAGCTTCAAAGCTACGTTCGATAGCCATAACTTCACCAGTTGCCTTCATTTGGGTTCCTAAAGTGCGGTCAGCAGTAACGAATTTGTCAAAAGGCCAACGAGGGAACTTTAGGACAATATAGTCAATGGAAGGTTCAAAGCATGCTTTAGTTTTCTTGGTTACAGCATTTTCGATTTCATCCAGATTGTAACCTACTGCTATTTTAGCGGTTACCTTAGCTATAGGATAACCAGTAGCCTTGGATGCCAAAGCAGAGGAACGGCTAACACGAGGATTAACCTCAATTACATAGTAATTATCGCTATAAGGATCAAGGGCTAGCTGAACGTTACAGCCACCAACTACTCCCAACTCACGAACAATGTCAATGGAAGCCTGACGTAGCATCTGCACTTCTTTATCACTCAAAGTTTGAGCAGGAGCAACTACAATGGAGTCACCTGTATGTACGCCAACAGGATCAAGGTTTTCCATGGAGCAAACCGTAATGCAGTTATCGGCTGCATCGCGAATTACTTCATATTCTATTTCTTTCCAGCCGGCAATAGAACGTTCAATTAAACATTGTCCAATAGGACTATAGCTTAAACCCTTTTGTACAATATCTACTAATTCGTCTTCATTTTCAACAATACCGCCACCAGTACCACCTAAAGTATAGGCAGGACGTACAATCAAAGGATAACCTATTTTACGACCGAACTGGCAAGCAGCCATGATGGTTTCTACAATTACTGACTCTGGTACAGGTTGATGAATTTTCTCCATGGTATCCTTGAAATACTCACGGTCTTCACCACGTCGAATAGCGTCAATCTTTGTACCTAAAAGACGAACCTTATATTCTGAAAGTACGCCCTTCTCCTCTAACTCCATGGCCATGTTTAAACCAACCTGGCCGCCCAAGGTAGCTAAGAGAGAATCAGGACGTTCAGTTTTTATTACATTTTCAATAAACTCAGCATTAATCGGTTCCACATAAACTCTATCCGCAATATTAACATCAGTCATGATAGTTGCAGGGTTAGAGTTTACCAATACAACTTCCAGGCCTTCTTCCTTCAACGCACGACAAGCTTGTGTACCTGCATAGTCGAATTCAGCAGCTTGACCAATGATAATAGGGCCAGAGCCTATAACTAGGACCTTTTTTATATTCGCTAGCTTTGGCATTATTTGCCGCCCCCCATCAAATCAATAAAACGTTGGAATAAATATTCGTGACCACCAGGTCCTGGGCAAGCCTCAGGATGGTATTGAACGGTAAAGGAAGGATGATCTAAATATTCTACACCTTCGATTGTACCATCATTGCAGGAAATATGCGTTACACGGATATTCTTTCCTTCTAAAGATTTTTCATCTATGGCATAACCATGATTTTGAGAGCTGATATAAATTTTACCAGTTTGTAAGTCCTTTACAGGTTGGTTAATACCACGATGACCGAACTTCATTTTATAGGTATCAGCTCCATTAGCTAAACCTAAAAGCTGATTTCCCAAGCAAATGCCAAATATAGGTTTCTTGCCCATCATCTTTTTTATCTGTTCGATGCATTCAGGCAAGTCCTTGGGATCTCCGGGGCCATTAGAAAGGAAAATTCCATCAGGATTATAGCGCAGCACCTCTTCCGCAGAAGTGTACGCAGGGAACACTGTCAAATGACAGCCAAAGCTTACTAAATAATTTAAAATATTTTGTTTAATACCATAGTCCATAACGGCAACATGTAATCTGCCATCGCCCATGGTATAAATTTCAGGAGTAGTAACAGTTTTTACTTGATTATGCACTTCAGGCATTGCCAGCAAAGCTTGCACTTCTGCCTCAGGCATATCAGCTGGAACGATAACACCTTGAATTACACCATACTTACGCAGTTTACGAGTAATTGCACGGGTATCAACACCAACTAAAGTAGGAACATTCTGCTCTTCCAGAAACTGCTCTAAACTTTGCTCATTGCGCCAATTACTAGGGCAATCGCACAAGTCACCAATTACGTACCCCTGGAAAAAGCATCTTTTTCCTTGATTAAACACAGGATTACAGCCGTAGTTACCTACCAATGGATAGGTCATTACAACAATTTGATCACAGAAAGAAGGGTCAGTTAAGGTTTCTTGATAACCGCTCATACCAGTAGTAAAAACAACCTCACCAATGGCATTACGGTTACCGCCGAACAGTGCCCCCTCATAAACACTTCCGTCCTTTAAAACCAATTTACCTTTTTTCACTTAAAAACATTCCCCTCAATATCACTCATGATATGGATTTATATATTTCTAAATAATTATTAGTTTATTAAACGACCAACTTTATTAACAGTTACTCACTAACTATTAGCTCACTAAACGAGTAACCTGACTAATACTTACTAACTATTAGCTCATTAAACGAGCAACCTGACTAACAGTTACCCACTAATCATACGCCTTTTAACAAACCATTTCTATTAACTATTAACTGTTAACTATTAACTGTCAACTATTAACTGCCAACTATCCAACAATGCCATCTTTCATAACAAATCTGCCGCCCATCATGGTTGCAACAGCTTTACCCTTGCAAGCTTTGCCATTATAGGGAGTAAATTTACCACGAGTATAGAATTTCTTGCAATCAACAGTCCATTCTTTATTCAGGTCCATAATTGTAATATCTGCAGGTGCACCAACTGCTAAGGTACCACGATCCAGTTTGAAGATTTTAGCTGGTTCACAGCTCATCTTACTAATGATAGTCTTCAGGTCAAAAATACCAGTGTGATACAAATCAGTCAGCATAACACCTAAACTTGTTTCTAAACCAGTGAAGCCATTAGGTGCATAACGGAACTCTACATCCTTTTCTTCGTGTGCATGTGGGCTGTGGTCGGTTACGATGCAATCTACAGTACCATCCAGAACGGCAGCACGCATAGCATCTACATGATCTTGGCTACGCAGAGGCGGATTTACACGAGCTACTGCACTATAATTAGCACATGCTTCATCAGTTAAAGTCAAATGATGTACAGTAACTTCAGCAGTTACATTAACACCTTTTGCCTTGTATTGACGGATAATATCGATTGCACCTTTAGAAGCGACATGGCAAATATGTACATGTGCGCCAGTATAGCCTGCAATGATGCAGTCACGAGCTACAGCAATATCCTCAGCAATGTAGGGAGAACCGGGAATACCAGTTTTAGCAGAGACAACACCTTCATGCATATAGCCCATATGATCGATTTCTGTATCAATTGCATGGCACATCAAAGGTCTGTCAAATGCGGAAATATAACGAGCAGCTAAAAGCATAGTGCGCGGGTTATCTACATAGTGACCATCATCAGAGAAGCCTACCGCACCTGCAAAAGTCATATCGCCCATTTCAGCCAGAGCTTCACCTTTTTGGCCTTGGGAAATAGCGCCAACAACTTCTACACGAGCAAAGCCTTCGCGAGCTGCGCGATCTTTAATGCCAGTTACGATAATAGAATTATCAATAACAGGTTTGGTGTTCGGCATGCAAGCAACGGTAGTAATACCACCAGCTGCAGCAGCTTGAGTACCGCTAACAATATCTTCTTTTGCTTCCAGGCCAGGTTCACGCAGATGAGTATGCATATCAATAAGACCAGGAGCTACAACAAGACCAGAAGCATCGTATACCTCAGCATCAGCTGCTTCTAAATCAATACCTAAAGAAGCAATTTTGCCGTCTTCAACTAAAATATCTAAAACTTCATCTATATTTTGGCTAGGATCTACAACCCTACCATTTTTAATCAATGTTTTCAACTTGCTTACCTCCCATAATGGTCAAGAACTCGAGAGCCATACGTGTTGCTACACCATTGTTAACTTCTTCACGAATGCGTGCATTGTCACACAAACCAACTTCCCAGGAAATTTCTAAGCCGCGGTTCATAGGACCGGGATGCAACAGGGTAACATCAGGTTTAGCCAAAGCTAAACGCTTTTCGTTGACACCAAAGATACGTGCATATTCACGAGTGGTGGGGAACAGACCATTCTTTTGACGCTCTAATTGAATGCGCAGTACATCAACAACATCTGCGCCCTCTAAAGCTTCTTCAACGCGCTTATGTACGGTTACACCCAATTCTTCAACGCATTGAGGCAACAGGGTCATAGGACCAGCAACGTGAACATCTGCGCCCATTTTATTCCACATAGCAATGTTAGAACGCGCAACACGGCTATAAAGAATATCACCAACAATAGCAATCTTTTTGCCATGTAAATCCTTTTTGCCATCCTCACGGATAGTGAACAAATCCAGCAAAGCTTGAGACGGATGTGCATGAGCGCCATCGCCTGCATTAATAATAACAGGTTTAGCAACTTCAGCAGCGAATTTTGCAGCACCTTCAATAGGATGACGCATGATAATAGCATCACAATCCATATTTTGTACAGTCAGGATAGTATCACGCAGGCATTCACCTTTAACAACGCTGGAACCACTAGCACTAATATTGACAACATCAGCACCAAGATATTTACCAGCAATTTCAAAGGAGGTACGAGTACGAGTACTGTTTTCATAGAACAGTGTAATAATAGATTTGCCGCGCAGAGAGGGAACCTTCTTTATGTCTCTCTTTAAAACCTTTTTCATTTCCCCAGCGGTTTGCATTATCAGTTCGATTTCATCAACGCTAAGGCTTGCGATGTCTAGAATATCTCTACCACCTAGAGATACTTTTGCATTAGCCATGTATATTACCTCCCTAAAATTATTAATTATAACAAATAAAAAGCCTTCTAGCACCCGTGGGGTACAAGAAGGCTGTTAGTTACAAAATGCAAGAAAACCTTAGAGTCTCACGGGACCAATTTAAAGGTATAAAGCTTACTGTATTTATTTTACAACTATTAAAAAGAATAGTCAAGCATATGGTCTTGTATACATTATGGCAAATCTACTAGTATATTTAGTAACAGTGGTGTATAATAGGCACGTAATAATTTGACGAGGTCTCATCATGCGCAATCAAATCATAGATAATATTAGAGGATTATGCCTGCTAGGGGTAATTGGCATCCATGTTGGTTCTGTATCTGTGCAAACCAACAACTTTTGGTGGTTTACTCTTTTGGAGATACTATCACGCTATAGTGTTCCAACCTTCTTCTTCATCTCAGGATTCGGACTTTTCAGTAAAGATAATTACCTGCAAGCTCTCGCTAAGGGCCAAATTGAACAAGACAGCTTTAACTATACCCACTTTCTACCCAAACGACTACAAAGTGCCGGTCTGCCATATTTAAGCTGGAGTATTTTTTATCAGCTTTACTTTTGGCGTACAGTGGGTTATATAGCTTTAGCTCCTGCAGAGCAATTTTTCATGCTTTGCTTTGGTTTAAGCTGTTACCATCTCTATTTTATGGTTATACTACTTGTCTTCTATCTAACTCATCCTCTTTGGCGACTAATCATGGCTTTTATACTCAAAACAAGCATTCCTATAGGTATGAGTATTATTTTTATCCTTCAGTTGATTTTATTTTATTTTTCCAGTCATAATCACATTAACCCCGAGGGTTGGGTACCATTCTTGAAAAATCTTTATGTTTTTCGCCTTAATTATGTTCCCTTATACTACCTTTTTATTTATCTCATGGGGGGACTTATGGCTCTTTACTGGGAAAAGGTAGAACTTATTCTCGTAAAGCATTTTTATCCTATACTAGCCTTTTATTTTGTCACCATTCTTTATGCTGAAGGAAGCGCTTTTTATTCCTATAATTATGAAAACTATGATCTGCTATCTTTAGCCTATACTTATCATCAGCTAAGTCCTCAAGGATTGCTGTATACTATAGGTAGTATTTGGTTTTTCTGTGCTATCCTTAAAAGCTTTGAAAATAAGGCTAACATATTTACTAATATTATCAGTCTGCTAGCAAAGTACTCTATGCTGATTTATTTTATCCACCCGCTATTCTTGGACATAATAACTCGCTATTACACTAACAATAACATTGTTATCACTACTAAAAAATCTATTTTTACATATGTCTTATTGGTAGTAACTTCTTTGCTAGCAAGTTATATTTTGGACATGATTTTCAAAAGATTGAAATATTTGCGCATTCCATTCTGTGGTAAATAGTAAAAAGTCAGGTGTTCGAACACACCTGACTTTTTTATATAATGGAGCTGTAAGGGTTCCACGGCTAAACAAGTTTTAAGCTTCACCAAATATTCTATTAATAGGACCGGCAACATAAGCAGCAGCACAACATTTAACAATATCTAGAGGTATAAACGGTAGAGCGCCAGTCATAACAGCTTTTCCCCATCCCATATGTGTTACCAATTGTAATTGAACAACACCGAATACATAGATAAAGGGAACACCTATAATACAACCTAAAAGTGCATATCTAACAAAATTATATTCTTTACTACGTAAATAAGCTAATAAAATAGCCCATAAAGCGAAACCAAATAAATATCCACCTGTAGGTCCAAACAATTTACCAGGACCAGAAGATCCGCCTGTAAACACAGGTACACCTGCCAAACCTACTAACAGATAAGCAGCCATGGTCATAGCGGCTTGCTTCACATTCAGTACATAACCAGTTAAATTAACAACTAAGGTCTGTAAAGCTATAGGAGATAAAGAAAAAGGCAGTGGAATAATAATATAGGCTGAAATACAGTTTAGAGCTACCATCAAAGCCATTTTTGTCATTTCGCGAGTCTTGTTATTTTGCATCGTTATCCTACTTTCTTGTTATGGTTAACATTGTTTATGTGGTAATTATACCCTATCTTTCTTTCACTGTCAACCATAATTTAAAAACAGGTTAACCTGAATTTAGGTTAACCTGTTTTTTAGCCTTGATAATTTTGCAATTTACGTTTATCTATTTTTCCACTTTCATTTTTGGGTAAAACATTCATAAAATAATACTGTTTAGGTATCTCATGGTCCTCTAAATGGCTTGTTTTCAAAAGCTGCACTAATTCACTTTTAGAGAAAAGCTTAGCATTTCCTATGTCAGTAGGAGCCAACACACCTTCTGCTTTTTCTGCATTGAGTGCTACACCCTCATCTTCATCTAACCCATCAGTTCCTAAATAAGCTGTTAAAACATCAGCATCCCCAGAATGAATGCTTAACACGCAGGCTTCCATGACATGAGGAAGTTCTTTTAAGACTGCCTCTATTTTCTGACTAGAGATTTTAAGTCCATTCACGCCAATGATATCATCAGTGCGACCTAAGAAATGCAACCTTCCATTTGTATCTAAATAACCTCTATCCTTCAACGTAAAAGGCATTTCTATTTCTTCAACGTGAAAATTATTGTCAATGAAAATTTCTTCATCCTTAACTGTTACTTGAACTCCATTAAAGGGTAAACCTATATCTGTTCTATCGTCTGTCATATCCTTATCCTTGATATAGGTTATGTAATTCATTTCACTAGCGCCATAATAAAGTGTTATTTCAACATTTGGGAATACTTGCAAAAGTTTATCGGCTTCTGCTCTACCCATAGTCTGAGAACCTGCTATAATGTAGCGAACATTATTATTGGGTTCTGTAATAAATCTTGGAAGTAACAATAGTTTTGAAGGAATAAGATAAAGAGTATTTACCTTGTATAGTTCCATAAGCTTCAGCCATTGCTTAGGTCTAAATTTTTCTGTAACAATTAATGTAGCTCCAGCAAAAAGAATACTCATGTAAATATTCATATTGCCAGTAAAGGCTAAGCTTCCTTGACAAAATATTACTGTATTTTCATCAACGCCAAAAACGCGATTCTGTTCAGGAAAAAAATCCACCCAACTACGATAGCTACGCCATAAAAGCTTACTTTTGCCAGTACTACCACTTGTCATTACGCCCATGCAAGCAGCTTCAGGAATATGCTCTACTATAAAGCTCTGGCCCTTACTAGCTGCAGTAGCAATTACAGGCACAGTTGCAGTACCGCTATAAGCTAAGAAATTTATCAACTGATCCGCAATCTTTTCTTCATGAATAAAATACACTTTTTCTTCATAAGTTAGCTGCGCTCTTTTTACTTCTGCCAAATGAATTAAATCCCCATAGGTATATTCTACTCCATCATCCACCAAAGCTATTTTTTCTGGTTTATGGGATTTTATCATATGTAAATAGTCCATAATCTACTCCAAATACTCTAATAATAAGGCTGTTCCAACGCCGCCTGCAGCAGCCACACTAGTACAACCAAATCTGCCACCACGCTGCCTTAAGCTTTCCAGTAAATGTAACGTTATAATTGCTCCAGATGCACCATAGGGATGACCATAGGCTAAAGCACCGCCAAAAACATTATACTTATCTAAACTATTTGGGAATGTACGTGCAAAAATAACGTCAATTACTGCAAAAGCTTCATTTAGTTCAAATCCATCAATATCCTTTTCTTGAAGATGATGTTTATTTAACAGCTTTTCTAAAACGGTTACCGCCGTTCTAGGGCTAACCATGGGGTCTCCGCCACAAGCTGTACTTCCCAAAACTCTAGCCTGTGCTTTAAGGCCATGTTCTTCTAAGTATTTTTTAGAACACAAAACTATAAATGCAGCTCCATCATTAATGAGACAAGCATTAGCTGCATTCAACAGTTTTCCATCAGGTAACAGTTTAGGCAACCTGTCTATTAACCTTTGACTCATGCGAGGTCTAATTCCCTCATCCTGCTTTGCATCAAAAACAGGAGCGATGATATTCTGCAGGAGACCTTTATCCCTAGCTTCCGTAGCAAGCTTATGGCTACGTAGAACCCAATAGTCCAGTTCCTCTTTACTTACTTTTTCCTCAATAATAGCCTGCTCTGCACCTTCAAGCATGACTGTCTCTCTGTGCACTCCAGGTATAAATTTTGCTACACTATACCAACTATCATCAACATAGTCAGGATGGTTTTTACTTAAGCCTCTTCTAGGCTGACAGGAACTACTTTCAAAACCACCAGCTATAACTACATCTGCCTCACCACAGGTTATTTTGGCTGCAGCAATAGCAATACTTTCTAAACCACTACCACATTGCACATCTACGCTAAAAGCAGGAACCGTTTGTTTAACACCAGCCTCTAAAGCCATTAATCTAGCGATATTGCCACCAGCACCAACTGCATTACCAGCAATAATATAATCTGGTTCTATAATGTTATATTTATCCATTACCTGACGTAAAACAGCAGCGCCTAGCTTTTCAGCAGGCACATGACAGTACATACCTTTACTTAAGCCAACATAGCTACGTAAACCACCTAATATATATGCATCCATAATCATTGTCTCCAAATTAAATTCTTATAAGCATATTATAAACACCTTTGCAGCCTTCGTCAACCGACTTTATGCTTATCGTTAACAATATGTATATTAGAAAACCAAAGCCAAAGCTTTGGTTTAGTTGCTAAAATAATACGATAAAATAGGTTAGTCCCCCGATCAATAACAAGCCTGCGAAATTATAATATAAAAACATACGTAAATATTGACCGCCTAACCAAGGTTGTTCCTTACAAAAAAGCTTATAAGATATAACACTAGCCATCGAGGCTATCAGCGTACCTAAGCCACCAATATTTACACCTAACAGTAAGGCATCTGCCTCTTTGGTTAATCCTGCTAACAGCATAGCTGCAGGAACATTGCTAATAAACTGGCTAGCAACAATACCTGCTAAATACGTGCCACTTGCACTGCCCAAAAAGGACTGTTGCAGATAAGTAACAAATTCAGTTTCGCTGATATTACCTATAAAGAGAAAGAAACCAACAAAAGTAATCAGCAAACTATAATCAACCTCTTTAAAAAGGCCTTTCTTCATTCCTATAATGGCTACAGTCGTAACCACTAATGCAATGTATTTATCAAAAACATGCAAAACTGCTGCAATATTTAACAATAGCAATCCTAAATATAAATATGTCGCTACTTTTTCCGGTTTTGGCAAGTCAGGCAATTCTAAATTCAAGTTTCTATTACGCCCACGATATAGCAAAATCAAAAGTAGAACAATCGATAAAACCGTGGGAATAGCCATAACCTTAAAGAAGCCTATAGCAGTATAACCATAATGCGCAAATAAAAACAAATTCTGTGGATTTCCTGGTGGTGTAAACATACTACCTAAATTTGCCGCCAACGTTTGCAAGATAATAATTCTTGCCATATCTAGCTTTAAAGTTTTACCAATTACTAAAGCTAACGGCACAAAGGTTAACAGCGCCACATCATTAGTAACAAACATCGAAGAAATGTAAGTTATTCCAACTAATGCCAAGGCAATTTGCCTTTCACCTTGACATCTATTTAATAGTTCAACTGCAATCCAATCTAAAAAGCGAATAGATTTTAAGCCAGCTACAACCAGCATCAAAGATAGTAAAATACTCAAGACTCCAAAATCAATGTAGCTAAGCTGAGGTCTATGAAAAATAGAAGAAACTGCTGCAAGTAAAACAGCAGTAACCAAAACGATATCCTTTTTTATTAATTCTTTAAACTTATCCAATTAAATTCATTCCTTGTACATGGGCATATCAGTCAATCCCAATTATCTTTACTAGTACAAAAAGCCAAGGCCCCTATTTCCTTCGCGCCAGCTTGCAATAACAATTCCGCAGCCTCCTGCATAGTACTACCAGTCGTCCATATATCATCAACAAGCAGAATCCTCTTATCTTTTACTTCAAAATTACTTAACATAGCAAAACAACCACTCAACTCTGCTTTACGGTCTTCTGCTCCCATGGTATAAAGCGGTTCTGTGTTACGAACACGATACATAAGCTTGTCTGTGTATTTAGCACCGAAGCCCTTTTTCAAAGAGGAAAAAATCACCTGTGGCACATCAAAACCGCGCTTTTTTCTTCGTTCGTCACTTGTTGGTATAGATGTAACTAAATCATAATGCTGGACTAACGTATCAGTAATAGATATTAAAGCAATTTCTGCTTCTTCTTTGAGCAACGGTAATAATTCCTTATTAGCTTCGAACTTTAAACTATGTAATGCATCTTTATATGCGGAGTCATACTTATAAAGCAATTCAATACGACCAAACACGTCCGGAGCAGTTAACCTTTGACTTACAGTCACAACTTCTTCCCAACTCGCCTGATTCGCCCCGTATTGTATGACTTTATCTAAACAGAAATGTTTTCTGCATTTATTGCATACTAAACCCGTATCTATTTCTGAAGCACAGACTGCACAATGACGTGGAAAAAATATTTCCTTTAACAATCTTAAATTATAAGCTAGGTCCATTAAAATACCTCGCCATTCTCTTGCAGTCTCTCAGCTAATAAAGAGTACCTTCTACGCATCTTGTCGTTCTCTACAGCCGTCCAAATTGCCTTCCGACTACCAACTATAAGCACCTGTTCTTTAGCACGTGTTACAGCGGTATAGAGGAGATTACGCTGTAACATTATATAATGGCTAGGAACCATACATAAAAGCACGTAAGGATATTCACTACCTTGAGATTTATGCACACTCATAGCATAAGCCAACTGCAACTCTTCAACCTCATTACCTTCATAAAGAACAATTTCCCCTTCAGGTCTATCAGGGAAGCTAACTTGAACTAATTTCCCATCGATACGCAGCACTTGACCTATATCACCATTGAAAACATCCTTCTCATAGTTATTGCGAATTTGCATAACTTTATCACCAACACGAATAACATTTCCGCCAGGTATATTTACTTCTGCTTTAAAGCTAGAAGGAGGATTAAGGTAAAGTTGCATTAATTTATTAAGATTTTGTACACCACAAGGATTTTTATGCATGGGAGACAAAACCTGAATATCACGCCAATCAGAATGTCTAACTAGATCAGCATAGGTGTGCGCAACATATTCTGCAGCTTCCTGTTCAATAGTAAATTCTTGCAATCTAAAGTCACCATCGACAGAAAATTCTGGTACTTGTCCTCTATTGATTTTATGTGCATTACGAACGATAGAACTAACCTCAGCTTGCCGGAAAACATTCTCTAAACGAACGACAGGCATTTTATTAGAACGAATAATATCTTTAAGTACAGAGCCAGGTCCAACGGACGGAAGTTGATCCACATCGCCTACTAAAATTAACCTACAGCCTCCAGGGACAGCCTTTAACAGGTTATACATAAGATTAATATCCAACATAGAAGCTTCATCTATGATAATTGCTTCCGCATCAAGTGGTTCACTATCATTTTTATTAAACAGAAAACCATTACCAGTAGGTGTGTATTCTAAAAGACGATGCACCGTTTTCGCTTCTCTTTGAGACGATTCAGCCAAACGTCTAGCAGCACGCCCCGTAGGAGCTGCCAGTAAAATACGACAGCCACCCTTTTCCAAAACATTGATGATACCTTTTACTACAGTAGTTTTACCTGTGCCTGGACCACCTGTTAATACAAAAATTCCATGCTGAAGCGACGCATGAATAGCATCTCTTTGAGCGTCTGCCAAAGTTATGCCAGCTTCTCTTTCCCAAGCCTTAATTACGGCATCCGCATTAACTCGAGTAATAGGTTTTGCCTGATCGCGAAGAGCTATCAGTCTTTTAGCAGTATTTACCTCTGCTCGGTACAAATATTCCGCATAAACAAGACGCAGTCCACCAGAGTCTACAGTACGCAAAAGATTACGCTTCATTAATGAATTAAAAATATCCTCTACCTGCTCGATTTCAACCATTAAAGCCTTTGCTGTTTCACTAACCAACAACTCTTCTGGCACACAGGTATGCCCTGCAGAAGCAGATTGTGTTAAAGCATAGCTTAAACCGGCTATAAGACGGTCCTCTGAGTCTCTAGGAAGCCCCATAGCCATAGCAATTCTATCTGCTGTTTTAAAGCCTATGCCATCAATTTCCGTTGCCAGATTATAAGGATTGGCTTTAATACGTGCAATAGCAGTATCACCATAAGCCTGTTGGAGCTTTGTGGCATAATTACTACTTACACCATGGGATTCCAGAAAAAGCATTAGTTCCCGTAAACCGCTAAGTTCTCTATAGGAATCGCCGATGGCAGCCGCTTTTTTAGGACTAATCCCTTTTATTTCGGCTAAACGTTCAGGGCACTCATTTAAAACTGTCAAAGCTTCAACACCAAATTTATCCACAATACGTTTAGCAAAGGTTTTACCAATACCTTTTATTGCACCGGAAGCTAAAAAATTCTCTATTCCTGCTACGGAGGTGGGTTCAACTACATGCAGGACCTTAACATCAAACTGTTGGCCAAAACGAGCATGCTCAATCCACTCTCCCTCAAGTTCCACATTTTCCCCGATATAAGGAGCAGGACCATGATAGACAGCGGTAAAATGTCCAGCTTTACGACTCTCTATTCGCAAAACACTATATGAATTGTCCTCGCTTTGAAAAACAACATTTTCAATAACGCCTGTAATTTCTTCCATAATACCCACCAAATCAAATTTTTCTCTAATTATATTATAGCACTAAAGCTATTGCAAAAAAAGTAAAAAACAGGAGTTTATTACTATTAAACTCCTGTTTTATATTTAGTTATCTTGTTTAATTTCTTCCTGATTAGCAGTACCAAAAACAGTAAAATTCATTTTAGCACCCCTAAGGTCAGCTCTTCGTAAATTTGCCTTGTCAAAGTTAGTTTGTTGCAATTTACTATCTCTAAGAATAGCACTAGGCAACAGGGTTCCTTGCATATTAGCTTCAGTCAAGTCAGCATTACTTAAACGTGCTCCAGTTAGGTTAGCGTTACTAAAGATTGTATTTTTTAAGCTAGCTCCTATAAGCCAAGAATTAGGCATATTTGCGTGACGAAAATCAGCATAATCAGCGTTAATGTTTACACAAGAAATTTCATCAGCCCTAATATTCTGTAATTGAGCATTCAATAAGCGAGCATTTGTCATTTGAACTCTTTGCAAACTGGCTCCCTGTAAATTAGCGTTTGTCAGGTCAGCTTCCTGCATGCTAGCAAAGTTTAATTCAGCATTTTGCATCATTGCATTACGTAATTGAGCTTTGACTAATAACGCAGAGTGTAATTTACTTCCCTGCAAATTAGTTTTATTCAGTTTAGTTCCATAAAGGCGTGCTTCAGTAAAATTAGTACCACTAAAATCTCTATCACTTAAATCTAAACCACTTAAATCAGCTCCGGACAAATCTCCATTAATACAGTTTGCCCCATTTAAAACAGCTGCCAAATCACTATTACTGTAAGCATCAGTGATTTTATTAAAACTAAAAGAAATAGCAATAGCTACTAATAGAACGCTTATTTTATACATTTTACCAAACATCATTATCACTTATTCTTCATCCAATAATTTTTCAAAGTCAGCAGGATCATCTGGCAGTGCATCTATTATTTTCCAAGGCTTGCACTCAACAAAATCCTCGCGTTTTTTACTTGAACCATCTAAAATAATGATACATCTAGCACCAATTGCTTGCGCACACAAAACATCATTAATGGTATCACCAATAAAAATCAAATCTTTAGCTGTAATCTGTGGATCAGCAATATAAAAGCGTTGGAGAGCTATTCGTGCTAATTCATTACGTTCTTCTGCTAATTCGCCAAAAGCGCTATGGTCAAAATTAAAATATTTATCCAACTTATAATGTTGAAGTTTTAATTTTGCTCCCACACGAATGTTACCCGTTAATAGACAGTTCTCATATTTACTTTCAGGTCTTTGAAAATATGCCAATGTTTTCTCAACATTTTTCATAATGCGACCTTCATACTTAGGCAACCATTTAGGCAATTCCATCTGGTAACGAATTAAAAGGCTTGCTACCTCTGATAAATGGCAACGACCTCTTATAAAGGTTACTGCACTTTTTATGATTTCAGAATCTGTACGTCCCGCCAAAGACTTTGGAAAGGCAAAGGCATCTAAGAAATAATAATCTTTAATAACCTGAATCATAGCGTTGCCACCAGCACCACCCGTCAATATTAAAGTACCATCTATATCCCACATTAAGTGTTTTTGTCTCATTCTATGCTATATCTCCTCAAAATAAAAGCGATGCCATTCCTTGGAACTGCATCGCCCGTAACCCATGTCTACATAGAACGGGGTTTCAAGATCATATTTTTTAATTTATTCCCCAAATTCTTTGTATGACGACCTAATTTAATTTTAGAATTTCTACGAGGCTTCATATCTACAACAGAACCAAAATCACCACGGTCTAACAAAGTAATTTTTGCTTTATCGGTCCCCAAAAATATTCTCAGTTGTCTGCTCAAATCTGCTGGTTGAGCGCCTTCATTACAGCTAAACACATCTGCTGTAACAAAACCTAATTCTTTATATACATGCAAAGTAACATGACCACGCTTGCAAATAGCAACAACAGAATATTCCTTGCCTTCAGCATCCTCATTGCACACAAGTTGCTCTAAATCCATACCGAATTTTGCGCAAGCTTCGCTTAAAGAATTTTTTACAAATTCTATATCATTAATAGCATTTTCCTTACAGCTATACATATCAATAACTATAAGTTTACCCATAAAATTCTTGACTTTCACAAATTTTGCCCCTATTCTAATAAACTAATTAATAAAAATTGAACAGAATATATTTATTATATCGGAAATTTTATTATTTGTCAAAAGGAAAAGGAGCTATCTCTAGCTCCTTTAGTAAACATTAATTGAAGAAAATAAAACCATCTCTACCGCTATCTTTAACTTCATAAAGGACACTGTCTGCATGTAGAAAAATTTCTTTAGGATTATCTTTTGTTTCCTCATCAGCAAAAGCAATACCTACACTTAATGTAACTCTTGGCAATTCATTGGATATTCTCTCTAAAATATCACGGACATTTTTTATACGACTGATAATAATGTCACGTTGCTCAGATGTTATATCCTTCATAATTACGGCGAACTCGTCACCACCAATACGAGCTACATCATCAGAATCTCTAAAGGATTTTTTAATAGCATGCGCAACTGCTTTAATAACCTGATCACCGATATCATGACCATAGTTATCATTAACGTCCTTGAATCTGTCAATATCAACAACAATGCAAGCCATGTTAGGATTAGTTTTATGAACTTCTAAAGCAGATTCAAAGCTACCTTTATTAAGTAGACCAGTCATAGAGTCATGCTCTGCCTTAAACATAGCTTTTTCTAAAGCCTGACGTAAATGAGTTTCTTTAGCAAGAACTTCTTCAGCCTTTATCTTTGATTCTAATAAAACTGCTGCAGTTTTTCTTGATGCCTGATAAAAAATAGCAAAGCCAGAAATCAATAAGAAAATAAAAGCAACAATTAAACAAGTAAATTCAACAAAATGTTCTATGATAAAGTCCTTCCAGGTAAATTGACTACTGTCGTTTGAAGCTCTAATAATTTCCCTTTTTAGTTCTTCTTCGGAAATGCCACTTATAACTTTATTCACCATAAGGAAATAAGGTGACTTCTCAGACAAGGCTAAACAAACTTCAATATCCTTAGCAAAAACCTTTTTGTTAAGCTTTAAACTTTCATGAAGATATTTTTCCAATACATTATATTGAGTAGCCTGAACTATAACACCAGAAACAACACCTTCATTAATTGCATCTGCCGCAAAAACAATATCCGGAAAAGAAATATTTGCTCTGTAAGAGGAATTAGTATCTAAATATTCTTTTTCGAATATACTCTTATCCAAATAGCCCAATTTTTTAAGCAGCTCTGGTCTATATGTACCTTTATGCAGTAACAACAGATCACTCTTATCCACTGGTTTTGTTAAAACAATACCGTTGCGCTTAGCCCAATCCTTATCGCCATAGACAGGGAAAACCACATCTATCTTTCCAGTTTTAAGGTCATTCAACATCTGCTGATTATTTAGATAAGGCCGACATTTAGTTGTAACTCCAGCATCCTTTTCCATTCTAAAAACGAGGAATTTTACAAAGCCGCTCATAACATGCTTTTTATGCTTAAAGTTAGAATATGGATCATATTCATCTAAATAACCAACTCTTAAAGTAGGTTGATTTGTATTTTCTGCAGCCTTAACCTCTGAACATATGAAAATTCCTGCTAAGAAGCTCATTACACAAACGCAATATACTATGCTTTTAATTATAATTTGTTTTAAATCTTGCATTTGTTAGTTCCTTTCTTAACACTGTAACACATTACAGTTTATTATACTACAAAAAGGCTTTATTTAAAAGCATAAAAATAGAAATTCCCAAAAAATAAAAGACTGCCGTAACAGTCTTTTATCTCTCTTATTTTTAAGCAATTATCTGTTGTTAAAAATTTTCAAAACTGGGCCAGCAATGTAAGCCGCAGCTACTGCTTTAACAATATCCAATGGTATGAAAGGAATTGCACCAGTCATAATGGCCTTACTCCATCCCATGTGGGTAATCATCTGTAATTGAACTACGCCAAATAAATAAATCACGGGAATACTTATTACACAGCCTAGAAAAGCATAACGTTTAAAGTCATATTTTTCTGGACGCAAATAAGCAATTATCGCTGCTGCAACTAACCAACCAAACAGATAACCACCAGTCGGTCCAAACAATTTGCCAGGTCCTGCAGCGCCACCAGTAAATATTGGTAATCCTGCTAAGCCTAATAATAAGTACGCCGTCATACTCATCAATGATTGTTTAACATTCAGCACCATACCATTAAGATTTACTATCAATGTAACTAATGCGATTGGAGACATAGAAAATGGCAAGGGAATAATAATATAGCAGGATACACACTGTAAGGCTATCATTAAGCCTAATTTTGTTAGTTCTCTTGTAGACATATAAATAAACCTCTTATATAAAAATTTGATGAAACATCACCTTGTTTGATATTATACTCCTGCGCTTCTTTTATGTCAACCACAATTCAATTTTAAGTTAACTATATTTGTTCTCGTATTTATATAGATAAAAACAGACGTAGAAATCCCTACGTCTGTTCAACTTAATTTACCTTAATTAATATGCAATTTTTCTAAAGCATCCTTAGCAGCCTTTTGCTCAGCATCCTTCTTTTTATGACCTGTACCAATACCAATTCTTTTGCCCTCAAGTAAAACCTCCATATTGAAGATTTTATTATGTTCTGGTCCGCTACAACTCACTAGTTGATAGGTTAAATTAACATCCCCATCCTTCTGCAGATATTCCTGCAGCTTAGTTTTATAATCGCCAGTAGCACCATGAACACAGGCATAATCAATATTGCTCTGCATAATATTCAACAGATAATTGCGAGCGTAATCCATCCCTTTATCAAGATAAATAGCACCTAGCACTGCTTCAAAAGCAGCTTCCAAAATACTATCACGTTCGCGTCCACCATTTAAGGCTTCACCCCTACCTAAAAGTAGATATTCACCTAGATGAATTTTCTGAGCTAACTCAAATAAACTTTGAGTACACACTAAATTTGCACGAATTTTGGTTAAATCACCTTCCGGAAGTCTAGGATAATTATTGTACATATAGGTACTAACAATTATGCTGAGTACTGAATCTCCAAGAAATTCAATACGTTCGTTACACTCCGGTTTCGGATTTTCTTTTGCCTCATGCGCGTAAGAGCTATGCGTAAGAGCCATATTAAGCAGATTTAAATCATTCAACTCAATATGAACCAAGGAGCAAAAGTTCAAAAGCTGTTTTTTTCTCGCTTCTTGCATTACTCCACCAGCTTTTTATTCAGCAAATTTTGTCAGGCAAATACAAGCATTATGACCACCAAAACCTAAGTTATCACTCAATGCAGCTTTAACTTCAGCTTGGCGAGCTACATTAGGAACATAGTCTAAGTCCAAACCTTCTTCAAGGTCAGGTTCATTATAGTTAATGGTGGGCGGAATTACACCGTTAGCAATAGTCAAGGCAGTAGCAATAGCTTCTACACCGCCAGCAGCACCTAATAAGTGACCAATCATGGATTTATTAGAGCTTACAGCCAGTTTATAAGCATGTTCGCCGAATACCATTTTCACTGCAAGAGTTTCACCTTGGTCATTACGGTGAGTAGAAGTACCATGTGCATTGATATAATCAATATCTTCAGGAACTAAGCCTGCATCTTTTACGCATGCAGCTAAGCATTTTGCCGGAGTTTCACCAGTCGGATCAGGTGCAGTAATATGATATGCATCACAGTTCATAGCAAAGCCTGCTAATTCAGCATAAATGTGTGCACCACGAGCTTTAGCATGTTCTAATTCTTCCAAAACCAATACACCAGAACCTTCGCCTAAAACGAAACCATCACGAGTTTTATCGAACGGACGGGAAGCTTGTTCAGGATTGTCATTGTTATGGCTCAAAGCTTTCATATTAGCAAAGCCTGCGATAGCTGCAGGATTAACAGCAGCTTCTGCACCACCAGCCAACATAACATCTGCATCACCATATTGGATAGTACGCAGAGCATCGCCAATGCAGTTAGTACCGGATGCACAAGCAGTTACGATACAGGTGTTAGGACCTTTTAAACCTAAAGCAATAGCGATTTGACCTGCAGACATGTTAGGAATATCCATAGGAATAAAGAAAGGACTAACCTTGGAAGGACCTTTGTTGATCAGCTTGTCAGCTTGTTCAACGAAAGTATTGATACCACCAATACCAGAACCAACGCAAACGCCACAACGCATAGCATCTTCCTTAGACATATCTAAGCCAGAATCCTCAAAAGCCAATTTAGCAGCAGCTACAGCCAATTGAGTAACACGGTCCATACGTTTGCCTTCTTTTTTATCAATAAAAGCAGTATAATCAAAATCTTTAACTTCACCAGCAATTCTTACAGTGAAGTCAGTAGCATCAAATTGAGTAATAGGACCAATGCCAGATTTACCAGCTACTAAATTAGTCCAAAATGCATCTTTACCGATACCAACAGGAGTTACAGGACCTAAGCCTGTAATAACAACTCTACGTTTTGTCACAATATTCACCTCAAAAATAAACTCTTTATCTATCTAAATCGTAGTTCTCAAAACTACTCTGAATTTACAAATTAGAGAGCCATGCCTCTTGAAAATCCGGCGCCATTTATCAAACAGATAACACATGCAGCCGTAGCTTTGGTAAGACAAATATATGTCAAGCAACCAGATTACCTATCTAGCACTGGTAAATTCAACAAGCATTCTCAATGCATAACACTTATGCATGGGAATCCTAAGACTCCCATGCCCAAGTATCATGAAAAATTATTTTGCTTCGTCCAGCATCTTTACTGCGTCTTCAACAGTGCGGATTTTTTCAGCTTTTTCATCGGGAATTTCAACACCGAATTCTTCTTCAAAAGCCATGATCAGTTCAACGATATCCAGAGAGTCAGCGCCCAGGTCATCGATGAATGCGGATTCCATTTTTACTTCTTCAGCATCAACGGACAGTTGTTCAACAGTGATGTCTCTTACTTTTGCGAAAGTTTCGTTCATTTAAGATTCACCTCCTTCCAAAGGATTTTTAGTTTAATGTGATTATTTATTACATTACCATACCACCGTCAACATGTAATGTTTGTCCGGTGATATAATTAGCATCATCACTTGCCAGGAAAATAACTGCCTTGGCAATATCTTCAGGTTGACCTAATTTTTTCAGAGGAATAGTAGCCAACATAGCCTCTACTTGTTTCTCGTTTAATACTGCAGTCATATCAGTTTGAATGAAACCAGGAGCAACAGCATTAACAGTAATACCACGAGCAGCAACTTCTTTGGCAACAGCTTTGGTAAAACCAATAACACCCGCTTTAGCAGCAGCGTAGTTTGCTTGACCAGCATTACCAGTCAAACCAACAACAGAACTAATGCTAACAATATGACCAGCTTTTTGTTTCATCATATATTTTACTGCAGCCTTAGTGCAGTTGAATACGCCCTTCAGATTTGTGGTCAGAACTGCATCCCAATCCTCTTCCTTCATGCGCATCAATAAGCCATCACGAGTAATACCAGCATTGTTTACAAGAATATCAATGCGACCAAATTCTTTAACAGCTTGGTCAACCATAGCAGTAGCAGCTTCGTTGGAAGAAATATCAGCTTGCACTACAAGAGCCTTACGACCCATTGCCTCAATCTCAGCAGCTACAGCTTCAGCAGCAGCTTTACTACCAGCATAGTTTACTACTACATCAGCACCTTCAGCAGCTAACGCCAAAGCGATAGCTTTACCAATGCCACGGGAAGCACCGGTTACAAGAGCTTTTTTACCTTCTAATCTCATTGTACTTCTCTCCTAATTTATATAACTATCTCTAGCTAATTACAGACCTAAAGCAGCCAAAGTTTTTTCCAGGCTAGCAGGATCCTCAACATTCAGTGCAGGAATTCCTTTAGCAATTTTTTTAGTAAAGCCGGTCAATACTTTACCAGGACCAACTTCAACAAAAGTATCTACTCCATCAGCAACCATATTGCGTACAGAGGTTTCCCAAAGTACAGGGCTAGCAGCTTGTTTAACTAGTAATTCTTTAATAGTTGCACCACAGGTAACGGGAGCAGCAGTAACGTTAGCAATTACAGGAATATTAGCATCTACAATCTCAATAGGAGCTAAAACTTCTGCTAAACGATCAGCAGCAGGTTGCATCAAGGTGCTATGGAACGGAGCACTTACCGGCAGAAGAACTGCACGTTTTGCACCTGCAGCCTTCAATGCTTCAATTGCTTTATTAACAGGATCAACTGCACCAGCAATAACCACTTGACCAGGACAATTAAAGTTAACCGCTTGAACAGCACCACCAACTTCATTTTGAACAGCTGTGCAAATTTCCACGATTTTTTCGCTATCCATACCTAAAACAGCTGCCATGCTACCTTCACCAACAGGAACAGCCTCTTGCATAAAGGTACCACGAGCACGAACAGTACGAACAGCATCAGCAAATTTCATTGCACCAGCATGAACTAATGCAGAATATTCGCCTAAGCTATGACCTGCAGCTACAGCACAGCTTGCGCCTTTTTCTTTTAAAACAGCAGCACAAGCAACGCTAGCAGTTAGAATAGCAGGTTGTGTATTAAAAGTCAAGCGTAAGTCGCTTTCAGGACCTTCAAAACACATTTTAGTAATAGAGAAACCTAAAGCTTCATCGGCTTCAGCGAAAATATCACGTACAACAGCATATTCATCATAGAAAGCTTTGCACATACCAACAGTTTGGGAACCTTGTCCCGGAAATACAAATGCAATCTTACTCATTATTTACTCCATTTCAAAACAACAGCGCCCCAGGTTAAACCAGCGCCAAAACCATCAAGAATAATATTCATGCCTTTAACCAGTTTTCCAGCTTTTTGAGCTTCTGTCAAAGCAATAGGAATGGAAGCAGCAGAAGTATTAGCATATTTATTTACATTAACCCAAACCTTTTCCATAGGCATTTTCAAACGCTTTGCCGCGCTGGTAATAATACGCATGTTAGCTTGATGTGGGAAAAGCATATCCAACTCTTCCGGCTTCATATTTGCATTTTCTAAAGCACGCTTAGCAGTTTTACCCATAATTTGAATAGCAAACTTAAATACTTCCGGACCATTCATATGGATTGTATGTTCATGGGCAGCTGCAGTTTCAGGAGTCGCCGGTCTACGGCTACCACCTGCAGGTTGCATTAAATGAGGACCACCATGGCCATCAGCGCCCATATCCAAGCCCAATACACCATAGCCATCTTCAACCTCACCAATAACCGCTGCACCTGCACCGTCGCCAAACAGTACGCATGTGTTGCGGTCTTCCCAATTAATAATACGGGAAAGAGTTTCTGCACCAATAATCAAAATCTTTTTAAAGGAACCAGCTTTAATCATCTGGCTTGCAACGATTAAATTGTAAACAAAACCACTGCAACCAGCAGCCAAGTCAAAAGCACCTGCATTTACACAGCCCAACTTAGCTTGTACTTCACAAGCGCAGGACGGGAAAATATGGTCAGCAGTTGCTGTACCTAATATAATCAAATCAATCTCTTCAGGAGCCACATTAGCATCTGCCAAAGCCATTTTAGCAGCCTCATAAGCTAAATCAGAAGTTGCTTGCTCAGGAGCAGCAATATGACGTTCTTTAATGCCTGTACGCTCTGTAATCCATTCATCTGAGGTATCAACAATTTTTTCTAAATCCTGATTAGTCAAAACCTTCTCAGGAACATATGCACCTATACCTAAAATACCAACAGATTTTGTCATCCTTCTATTTCCTCGTTTCCTTGCTGAACTTCAGCAATCTTATCACTAATCGCGCCTACTACATTCTGTTCAACTAAAGTTATAGTCATACGAATTGCACTTGTAATTGATTTAGCCTTGGAATTACCATGGCAAATCATGAACGGAGCCTTAATCCCTAATAAAAGAGCACCGCCATACTCCTGCACATCCATATGTTTTTTCATTTTTTCTAAAGCAGGCTTCATTAACAAAGCTCCAATCTTCGCTAGAATTCCTCCTTGCATAATGGATTCTTTCATAAGCGTAAAGATTGCATTAGCTAAACCTTCACCAAATTTCAAAGCAACATTTCCCGTAAAAGCATCGCAGACAACAACATCTACATCACCTTTAGGAATATCATTACCTTCAACATTACCGATAAAATTAATCTGTTTAAGTTCTTTTAAAAGCGGGTATGCAGCTAATACTTGAGCGTTTCCCTTAGTCTCTTCCTCGCCTATATTCAAAAGACCTACACGAGGTTGAGATTTGTTGAAAAGTTTTTCCGCATAACAGTTTCCCATTATAGCATTTATAGTCATATGCTCAGGCTTAGCATCGACAACTGCGCCACTATCAAGTAGAATAGTTGCCCCCTTCATGCTGGGAATTGTAGTTGCAATACAAGGTTTATCAACACCAGGTAAACGACCAACACAAAACAAAGCAGAAGTGACAGCAGCACCTGTACTACCAGAAGAAACAAGAGCATCACACTTTTTTTGTCTTAACAGATTGGAAGCAACAACAATAGAAGCATCCTTTTTACGTCTAACCGCAATCGCAGGATGTTCATCCATAGCGATAACTTGAGATGCATTGCAGATAGAAATTTTACTATCCTTATCAGCTTTATTCAATATCAACTGTTCTTTAATGATATTCTCATCACCAACAAGAACTACTTCACAGCCGTATGCTTTTACTGCATCAACTGCACCTTTTACTATTTCTTTAGGGCCATAATCGGTACCCATTACATCTACAGCAATCTTCATGTTGTTCCTCTATTCTCAAGAACGTTTTTAAACAAATTCCGTTAATTTGCTCAAAAACCTACTCCGGTAAATCATACATACCTATAAAAATAAGTACAATATGCTCCGATAATATTATAAAAGTTACACCTATATTTGGCAAGTGTTTTTAGCAAATTTACCACAAATTAATATATTTTTCCACTACTTTTGTTACATTATCGATTAATTAAAGTATCTAAATAGACAGAAAAAGACCCTGAGCAACAAACTCAGGGTCTATGATTATCGATTATTCAGCAATAGCGATAACTTGCTTGCCTGCATAGTAGCCACATTCAGGGCAAACGCGATGAGGCATTTTCAGTTCGTGACATTTAGGACATTCAACCATGCCAGGAACTTCCAATTTCCAGTTAGCACGACGTCTATCACGACGGCATTTGGACATTTTTCTCTTAGGTACTGCCATTTCTAAATACACCTCCTCAGTGCTTAAGTAAGTATTTAATGTTTGATGAACTGCTTTAATGCCGCCAGCCTCGGATCTACAGTAAACCTGTCACACCCACAGTCACCATCGTTAAGATCAGCGCCGCAAACGGGACATAGTCCCCTGCAGTCTTGTTTACACAGAGCCTGAATCGGCTCTGCAAGCAGCAGGCTTTCTCGAAGCGGTTCAGTTATATCAATAACATCCGAATCGTACACAAAAGCATCATCCTCGATATTTTCCGCTCCCTGAGGATAGAACTTATCAAGTACTTCAGCTTTTGTTTCAGCCGAAAATTCCTTTAAACAACGACCACACATACGTTGTACTTTAGCTGTCATAACAGCCTTAAGTAACAACACATCTCCAGCATTGCTCATGGTTCCTTCCAATGCTACAGGACTTAAAATAACTAGTTCATCAGAACTTATTTCAAGCTCTTTGGCATCTAAATCAAACCTTAGGCTTTTTTCACCGACCAATTTTTTTTGGATTTCTGCGACATTTATTTTTATCATCTTTCACCCATACGTTATAATTATAGACACTTATACTATGTTTGTCAAGTTAAAACAGTTAATAGTGTAAATTTTTTTACGAAATTTACACAATCATCTAATTCATTCCATTTACCTGCCTCTCAGCAGGCTATAGCAAAACTCCATAGTCTCTAAATAAAATATTCAATCCTTCATTTGAAGCAACACCAAATACAATTACTTTAAAAACCAGAGCCCTCATGCGTATTAAATATTATACTCTAAAATAGCAAATAATTAAACACTGTTTTTATATTATACAATATTTTTTTAGAAAAGAACACGAAAATATGATATAATTACAACAAATATTTAATTATATTTTTATAACGGAGTATTTTATGAAAGCAATCGGTATTATTGCAGAATATAATCCTTTCCATAATGGTCATCTTCTGCATTTAACGAAAACTAAAAAACGCTTGTCTTTACCTACTATAGCCATTATGAGCGGTAGTTTTATGCAACGAGGTGAACCAGCCTTCGCCAACAAATGGCTTCGCGCAAAAATGGCTATTGCTTGTGGTATTGATTTAGTTATAGAACTCCCAACTTGCTTCACTTTAAGAAGTGCAGAGTTTTTTGCTCAAGGAGGGGTCCAGCTTCTTAATGCTACAGGCATAGTAGAATATCTTTCTTGCGGAGTCGAAAACTCTCAGGTTGACTATCACTCTTTAGCTAAACTGCTTCTAACCACTGAAATGCAAGAGAAGATTCGCAATAATATAAAGCTGGGACGACCTTATGCTAAGGCCTGCGAACTTGCTTTAGGAAATAGTAGTGTTTTAGCATCCAATCCCAACAATATTCTAGCTTTAGAATATGCTAAGGCTTTACTTAGCACAGATATTCAACAGCTATTAGTTGAAAGACAGGGAAATAATTACAATGATACTAGCCTAAGTAATTTAGCAAGTGCTACAGCCATCAGGAAAGCTTATTATGAAAATAAACCTTGGCAACAAGCAACCACTGAAGAAGTGACTAAAATTATTCAGGAAAACGCTCTTTCATGTAGCTGTGATTACCAAAAACTATGGCAAATTTTAAATTACAAATTACGCATATCTACACTTGAAGAAATTGAAGCTACAACACAATGCACAGAAGGATTAGAGTCCTTATTGGCGGCAACGGTAAATGCAACAAGCTTTACAGAGGCCGTGGAATTATGTACAACTAAAAGATATTCTTCAAGTCGTATAAGAAGGTTGTTAATGCAGCTTTTACTAAATAAACCTAAACATTATTATTCCCAGGAAGCGCCTGCTTATTTGAGAGTATTAGCTTTTAATGAAACTGGCAGAAATTTGTTAAATGAAATGAAAAAGAAAGCTACTCTGCCTATTATAACCAAGTTAGGCCGTAATCCTTATCAAGGACAAAGTGATGTTTTTTGCCAGCAACTAGAGCTTGATATCGCAGCAACAAATATTAGCGCCCTATTTCGACCTACTCCTGAAAGATTTGCTAATGATTTTCTTACTTCACCTTTCTATAAAAAATAAACTCATACTAACAATGCAATTCGTGCAAAAGTAATTCTAGACATAAAAAAGCCTGTGTTTTAAAGTTACACAGGCTTTTAACATTTATAATTATTCTTCTTCGTCAAGTCCCTTGGAGAAAGACGCTGGACTAGCTATGTTACGCATTTCAGAAGCAATGCTAGAACGATTGTTATTGCAACCTTCTAACGCACTGCTTAAAGTATTGCTGATATATGCTAACATTTCTTCAGAATATTCCAATGCATCTTTCTTTACATGTAAAGCATATTCATCAGCTTCTCCTTGAATTTGTTTTTGATAATTCAAAGCCGCAGCCTTAACTTCTTCTGCTACGTTATTAGCTTCTTTAACAATTTCTTGTTCTTGAACCATGCGTTCAGCTTCAGCACGAGCAGAACCAACAATATTCTCAGCTTGATTCTTAGCATTAGAAATAATATTTTCTGCATCAGCATATGCCTTATTAACAATCTTCTTTTGTTCTTCAAGAATTTCGTTAGCAATCTTAACTTCTTTAGGAATAGCTTCACGCAAGTCATCTAAGATGCTACTCATATCACTTTCATCAATCATTAAACGATCAGTAAAAGGTACTCTTTTCGCTTCTGCCATCAGGTTGTAAGCTTCTTCGAAGATTCTTTCTAATTCCATACCATATTTGTTAGCGTCACTCATTTTTCCGTCTCCGTTCTCTCTTCAAATTTTCTATAAGTATGCTCTTTTACACGTTTTTCTACACATTCAGGGACTAAATCACTTAATTTGCCACCAAAGGTTGCTAATTCACGAACACCAGAAGAACTTACAAAAGAATACTTAGCATTTGTCATGATAAACACAGTTTCCAACTGTTCATCAATTTTCTTTAACAACAAAGCTCTTTGGAATTCATATTCAAAATCAGTAAATGCTCTTAAGCCTCTGACAATGAAGAAGGCTTCCTCTTTACGGCAAAAATCGTTCAACAAACCAGAAAAGGCTGTTACACGAACATTAGGAATATGTGCTGTTGCCTCACGTAGCATTTCAACACGCTCGTCCATAGAAAAGGTTGCATTATCTTTACCAGGATTGTGGAATACGCTGATGATAATCTCATCAAACATTGCACTTGCTCTTTCAAATATATCAATATGACCCTTCGTAACAGGATCGAAACTACCTGGACATACGGCTCTACGCATCGCCCGACCTCCTAAAATTATTGGCAAACAGCATCAAAAAACACTCCGCCAAAATTCTTATTATAACCTGGTTTTTTATTCGACAAAAATCTAAAATATCCTTTTTTATTTAGTAGAATAATAGAGAAAATCTATAAAAGTTTCTCCATATTTTTGCTCTCTAACATTTTCTAAACAATCCGGCAATTGAGGTAATTCATTATGAGCAGAACGTTCAACTATAAGATATCCTCCATCCTTTAAGAAAGGATGCTGTGGTAACATGGCAATTATTTGCTCTACCCAACCTTTATTATAAGGAGGGTCACAAAAAGCAATGTCAAAACGTTCCCCGTTATCTGCCAAACGAGCAGCAACATTTACTGCATTACCTTTGTACACAGTACATTCTGCCTGTGCTCTACATTTATTTATATTACTGTTAACTAATCTTAAGGATTCTTTGCTTTCATCAATAAAAGTAATTGAAGCCGCACCTCTACTCCAGCTTTCTAAGCCAAGGTTACCTGTACCTGCAAAAAGATCCAAAATCTTTGCATCAATGATTTTACTTCCGATTATATTAAATAGAGACTCTTTAACTCTATCTGCAGTAGGACGCACGTCCATATTTTTTGGTACAGTAAGCTGTAAACCTCGCACCTTACCTGTAATTATTCTCATTGGGAATCTTTACCTTTCGTGGTATAATAATACATATATTCTAATAGGAGGTAAATTATGCGTAAAATACTGTTAGCTTTATTTTCTTTTTGCATAATAGCCTTCTATTTTTATTGGCAATTACCAAATAGCGAAACAATAGTTGTCACAAAAACTGAAAATAACACTACAGCTACACTAATCCCCCTAGACAGTAGACCTGTTTGTACTAAGTTACCTCAACAATTAGCAAGCTTAGCAGGCGTTGATTTAATTTTACCTCCAAATGAGTTTCTTGACAACTACCGAACGCCAGCAAAAAAAGAAAAAATCATAGAATGGCTCTTTCAGAGGCCTATCACTGATAAAACAACGTATATATCAAATGATATGCTCCTCTCGGGAAGCTTAATCCAAGCTAGAAAACAAGCAGCAACTATTTCTGACCAGGAAAAGCTGCTGAAATTACTTACTGAATTAAAACGTTCTAGAAATTCACTTGCAACTTTTCAGATTATTCCCAGATTGCTAGTAAGCGATGAATTAATTCCAGATCGTTGGTATAAATACAGACTATTACGTTATGCCCAGTTATATGATATGGTAGAAACTTTTAACGATTTTCATATGACAGAACAGCTCGAAGAAACAATTAAATCTATACCTGCTGACGTACTAAATAAATATTGTTTACGCTATAATAATCAAGATATTTTAAATGCTAAGCTTATTCAACTGGCTGATTCGCAACTCTCTATTACCATCGGCCAAGACGATGCCTCTCCTTTCGGTCTTCCTCACCGCAGTGCAAATCTTGTCGATCTTAAGCTTCTAAAATTAGCCAAGCCGTTAGAACAAGCAACTCTAACCTATGGTGCAGATGAAATAGCTTCTGTACTTATTGCCCGCACTTATTTAAAAGAGTCTAGTTTTACGCCTAAAGTTTTTATTCAATATGCAGATAATAGTATTCCAAACCTTATAATGCCTTATATGCCAATTAGCGTAGAAGGCATTATATCTGAAAAATTAGCTTTTCTAAATACCATACGAACACATGACAAAAGCAATGCTGATATTATTTTATATGTGAATTGTGGTAGCGATAACTATAGTCCCTCTAGAAAACAGGCACTAGAATTAAGGGAACTTATTTCAAAGAATCAATATGTTGCTTTATTAGATTTATCCGCCAATTTTGAAGAAAAAGAACTACTGTTACCCCAAGCACTAAAATTTGATGTTCCCTTAAACAAATTATGTGCTTATGCTGGTTGGAATACGTTTAGTAATTCTGCAGGTACGGTTTTAGCGCAGGCTGTCATTTTTGTTGGACGCGAAAAAGAATTATCTACAGCAAAGCAAAAACTACAGCTCAGAACAGAAAATCTTGAATTTACTGTCAATAGGATTTTAGATGATTACGTATATCAAAAGAAACTTCATGCAAATCTAAAAAAAGAATTGCTGATGCGAGGTATTGAACCTACGGAATTAAATCAGCATGACCACCAGTATGCTCAAGCATTGGCACAATTCTTTTTGAAAAATCAAGCATTGCTGCTGCTTCATAGTAACTTAGGCAAAACACCTTATTACACAGAGCAAAATAATAATTATTATATCAAAGATATCGATATAAAAGCTAAACTTCCTTGGCCTAGAATATTCGAAGTAGAACTCTCAACAAAGCTCACCATAGGTAAAAATTAAGCGAGTATGCTCAATGCACACTCGCTTTTTTACGCGTTTAAATATTCTTTTAAGGCTTCAAGTTGTTTTTCCGCCTCATGTCTACCAATTTGGTAAACACGTTCAATCTCTTTAGGATCGTGCTCAATACCACCTATATTCAAAGCCTGAGGAGGACGAATTACAAACAAATTTCCTGCTAGTTCCTGCTCACGAATATATTTAGTCGTAGCATTATACATTTCATGTCTAATATCCATAGCATGAATAAGCTTCGGATATTCACGTAATATAAATTTTATCAAAAACATCAAAGATGTTCTTTTTTTCACAAAACCTAAAGGTTGAGTTAAGATAACAACATTTCTATCATAACCTTTAGTTTCAAAGAAATGAATAGGAATTGAATCAGACATTCCTCCATCTAAAAGCTCATAACCATCAATCCTTTGAACATTGGATAGTAGAGGCATTGATGCAGAAGCAAGCATCCAATGAATATCTTCATCACTAGCTGTATCAAGACGCTGATACACAGGTTTGCCTGTATTAACATCAGTAGCTACAACATAAAACTCCATTGGGTTATTACGAAATGTCTCTCTATCAAAGATGCATAACTCATTTGGAATAGTTTCATAGGTAAATTTAGCATTATAAAAATCACCAGTTTCCCACCAAGATTTCCAGCTTCCAAAGCGAACATCATCACAGTATTTAGTAACATAGTTATGAGCACGTCCAATTTGCTTTGATTTAAAATTGCAACCAAAAGCAGCACCAGCAGAAACACCTACTGCGCCATCAAAGACAATATTATTTTCAAGAAAAACATCATTGACACCGGCGGTAAACATACCGCGCATAGCGCCACCCTCCATAATCAATCCTTTTTTCATAACATTACCAGCTTCTATAAAATTAATAATAAAATTATATCATCAATTATGCTCTTTTTCTACCTAATTAAACGATTAGAGAACAAAAAAGTTGCACCGAAAATTCAGTGCAACTTCTTTATCAAAGCTTAATGACTTTTATATTGGGATTTTTACTATAATGATCTGCTATGGCTTTTAATTCAGGAACGCCTTCTATATTACCTATAATAATGGCTTGGGGTTCTAATGTGGCAATACTAATATCACTAAACATTTTGCGTAGCTTATTTATCATTTCCACATCACCAGGATTTATCTTACCTGGAATACGTTCACTCAAATGAATATATAGTTCTTTGAGGATATAACTTTCATCTTTATTATACTGCTTGATATTATCAACAATGTTATATGGATATATCAATTTATCTCGCCAAGTAGCTTTATATAAATCTAACACTTTTTCTTCGTATTCAGCTTTATAAGTATACCAACCTTCGCGATCATCATATTTAAGCATATCTTCAAGCTTATCACGACAGCTAATTACTTTGCGACAACGTACTAGCATAGCATATATTAAGGCACGCTCACCTTCTGTCGTTATTGGTTCATTTTCCGTAATGGTTAAAATAAAAGGTAATTTCCCATCACCGTGAATTCTATTAGCCACAAGAGCTGCTGAATGCATATGCTGCATGGACAAATAGCAGTCCTCTGTGTTGACCATCGGTCGAACGTCTGTTAATTTGTCCAATTCTGCTTTGGTGCATAGAGCAAGTATCTGTACTTGTTCGTTTGCAGCAACAATCTCTGCAATTGCTTCTTTTAACATTTCCTGCCCTCCACACAATTATTATTATTTTGCACTACTTAAAAAAGCGGCAAAAGCTTTATATGTATAATATACATCAAGCTTAGATGCTAATTCAAAAGGAGAATGCATGCATAAAATTGGCACTCCTAAATCTACGACATCCATATCCATGGCTGCAACATATAAAGCTACAGTACCACCGCCACCTTCATCAACAGCACCCAATTCGCCAATTTGCCAATAAACTTTCGCCTCATCCATGATGTTGATGATTTTAGCCATGGTTTCCGCACTTGCATCATTTGATCCAGATTTACCGCGAGCACCTGTATATTTAGTTAAAACAGGTCCTTTATTGATAAAGCAGCTGTTACGTTCTTCATATACAGAAGCAAAAGTAGGATCATAAGCACCATTTACATCAGAAGAAAGTGCGGTAGTATTTCTTAACAATTTACGGATATTACCACCTTGGGCTGCAACCAAATCTTCCAAATAATGAAGAACAAAATCGGAATTCAAACCAGTATTACCATAAGAACCAATTTCTTCTTTATCAGCAAGAATAGTAACCGTCGTATAATAAGGAGCTTTGGTATCAATTTCAGCAGTTAATGCAGTATAGGCACAAACTTTGTCATCTTGACCATAAGCACCAATAAGACTTCTATCCAAGCCAATATCTGCAGCTTTTGTTGCAGGAACAAATTCAATTTCTGCACGCATAAAATCTTGCTCGGTAATGCCATACATTTGATTCAATAAAGATAACGCATTTAATTTAACAGCATCTTTAATGCTTTCTTCTTCCTCATCTACAAAGGGCAAGCTACCAATAACGATATTCAGCTCCTCACCTTTGATACCTTCACCAAGTTTTCTTTCATTTTGCTTTGCTCCCAAATGCGGCAATAAATCTGTTACACAGAAAACCGGGTCTCCTTCAGCTTCACCAATACAAACATTTACTATCTCGCCGTTTTTCTTTACTATAACACCATGCATAGCTAGAGGAGTAGTTACCCATTGGTATTTGCGAATACCACCATAGTAATGAGTTTTAAAGTATGCTACTTCGTGATTTTCATATACCGGATTTGGTTTTAAATCAAGACGTGGAGAATCAATATGAGCAGCATTTAAACGTACACCTTCATCCAAAGTTGCAGTGCCTATAGTAGACATCGCCAATGATTTACCACGATTAACATAATAAATCTTATCACCCGGTTTATAGCATTTGCCATCTTCCATAGGAACATAACCTGCAGCCTGCAAAGCAGCTACAGCTTTAGCTGTAAATTCTCTTTCAGTTTTTGCAGTATTTAAAAATTCTTTGTACCCTTCACAATATTCATAGGCAGCTTCTTTTGCTTGAGTTTCAACCTTTCCTATATGAGGAAATTCCCAAGTTAAGTCTTTTTGCATATCCTTTGCTTTTGTCATAACTTTCATTCCTTTCAAGATTTATACAATTATGTGTAAAATACCAAACTAACATATAGTATTATACCACAAATTTCTAATAATAACTGAAAACAGAAAAGTATACATAAAAAAGCCATACCTTATAAAAGGTATGGCTTGAACATATTATTTTAAACAACTGCATGCGACAAAGTGATTTGGTTCTAATTCTCTAAGAACAGGATTACCTTTATCGCAAACACCAGCAACAGGGCAATCGCAGCGCTTCATAAAACGACATGCATCTGGCAGGTTAATAGGAGCAGTAATTTCGCCCTTAATTACCTGACGTTTAGGTTTATCTTTGCCTACAATAGGCAGAGGTATAGCTGATAACAAAGCTTTTGTATAGGGATGCAGGGGATTTTTAAATAAAACACTTGCAGGTGCTTTCTCAACCATTGTACCCATGTACATTACAGCAATATCATCGGAGAAATACTTAACAACAGACAAGTCGTGGGTAATAAAGATATAGGTTAAGCCTAAGTCCTTTTGCAGCTGTTTAAGCAGATTAAGGATTTGAGCTTGAATAGATACGTCCAAAGCAGATACCGGTTCATCACAAACGATAATCTTCGGATTCATAGCTAAAGCACGAGCAATACCAATACGTTGACGACGACCGCCATCTAGTTCATGAGGATATACATTTACATAGCGCTCAGCCAAGCCTACAGTACGCATCAGCTCTAAGGTTCTAGCTTCAATAGCTTCTTTACCTTTAATCAAGTTATGCTCGATAATGGGTTCACTAATAAGCTGCATAACTGTTTGACGCGGATCAAGAGAAGAGAAAGGATCTTGGAAAACCATTTGCATTTTTTGACGCAAGGGGCGCATCTCTCTACGACTAAGCTTGGTAATGTCATTTCCTTGGAAAATAATTTTTCCGCTAGTGGGTTCTATCAGCTTAAGAATGCAACGTCCAGTAGTGGATTTACCACAACCAGATTCACCTACAATGCCTAAAGTCTTGCCTTCCTCTAAGGTAAAGCTAACACCATCAACAGCATGTAATTGGCCGGCAGCAGTATTAAAATACTTAGTTAAATTTTCAATAACTAACAGAGGATTATTTGCCATCTTTATTCCTCCTTAAAGCAAAGCCAGGTCTAGAATAAGCTTGACAAGCAACAAAATGAGTAGCACTTCCATCTACAGATTCTAGCTCAGGAACAGCTGCAGTACAAGCCTCTGTAGCATAAGGACAACGAGGAGCAAAAGCACATCCAGGAGGCAAATCAGCCGGGTCAGGCATTAGTCCTTTAATAGGCTCCAGCATTTCTCCCTGTTCCTTTAAATTAGGTAAGCTGTTAAACAGACCTTCTGTATAGGGATGACGCATATTGTTAAATACATCGTCAACAGTCCCCTTCTCAACAATACGACCAGCATACATAACTGCCATATCATCACAAACTTCAGCAACAACGCCCAAGCTATGAGTAATTAACAGCATTGCCATATCACGATTGTTAATTAAGTCCTTCATCAGCTCTAAAACCTGAGCCTGAATGGTAACGTCCAAAGCAGTTGTAGGTTCATCAGCAATTAACAGCTTGGGACTACAAGCTAAAGCAATAGCAATTACTACACGTTGCTTCATACCACCAGAGAATTGATGCGGGTAATCATACGCACGAGTTTCTGCAATACCAACAAGCTTCAACATTTCTTTGGCTTTTTCTAAAGCTTCTTCCGGAGTCATATTTTGGTGTAATTCCAGAGACTCAGCAATTTGCTCGCCTACAGTCATAACCGGATTCAACGCAGTCATAGGATCCTGGAAAATCATAGCTACATCGTTACCACGCATAGCCTCTAATTGTTCATCATTCATAGCTAGAACATCATTGCCAGCTAATGTTATGCTACCATTTTTTATTACTCCTGGAGGATCCGGAACTAAGTTCATGATAGACAGTGCTGTAGTAGTTTTACCAGCACCGGTTTCACCAACCAAACCAAGGGTACGCTTTTTGCCAATAGCTAAACTTATGCCATTTACAGCGGCTACATCGGCATCTTCTGTTTCATAATGGACAACTAGGTCCTTAATATCTAAAACTAATTCCATTTGCCGCTCCTCCTATTTCTTCAGCTTCGGATCTAACGCATCGCGCAGACCATCACCCAACAGATTGAGGGCTAATACAGTAAACATGATTGCTAAACCAGGAATGATGCAAATATGGCTAGCAATACGAATATAACTACGTCCACCGGACAACAATGCACCCCATTCAGGAGCTGGAGCAGGAACACCAATACCTAAGAAGCTTAAAGAGGATGCTGCAATAATGGTTGTACCAATCAACAAAGTTGTTTGTACAATGATTGGAGATAAGCAGTTGGGAAGAATATGCTTTAAGATAATCTTCCAAGTTGGCAGCCCCATTGCATAGGAGGACTCAACATACTCCAAATCACGTATAGTCATAACGGAAGCACGTACAATACGCGCATAGTTAGTAGCACAAGAAACAGCCAATGCAATAATCAGGTTAAAAGTACTAGTACCTAACATAGATACAATTACTACAGCTTTCAAAATGTTTGGAATAGAATAGAAAATATCTACACCACGCATAATAATGGAGTCCCAATAACCACCGTAGAAACCAGCAATAGAACCTAAAATAGTACCTACGATTAAACCGAAGCCTACAGAACCAACGGAAATAGCAATACTATAACGAGAACCATACATTACTCTGGCAAATAAATCACGGCCATATTCATCAGTTCCAAACCAATGTTGAGCACTAGGAGCTTGTAATTTAATAGCCAAATTTTGGTTTATAACATCTTTTTCATAATCGAAGATAAAAGGACTAACAACTGCTGCGATTACAAGCAAAGCCAAGAAGGTCATGCCAATTACAGCACCTTTATTCTTGATGAGACGATGCCAAATTTCTTGAGACATTGTTCGTCTAACTCTTTTCTTTGCCATCCTTCTCACCCCTTTTTACTATATTGTGCTTTAATACGAGGATCACAGAAAGCATAAGCCAAGTCAACCGCCA
>JAKSOK010000199.1 GCA_024405615.1 Phascolarctobacterium sp. | reverse complement strand
TACCACACTAGAATTCCAATGTCAACACCTTTTTGTAATTATTTTTACACTTTTTTGTTTTTATTTAAAACTAGCACTTGACTTAGTGTATACTCAAGGCCTTATAATATTTATAGAAGGTTACCTTATAAAGGAGTTTAATATGCGCGTTTACTTTTTTATTGCTACTGTCAATATACTGTTAAGCACAATTGCCTATACATATCTACGACTACACTTTCAATTTGCTAAAAGTTATGGTTTTATCCTAGCTTTTCTCTTTCTAATGATAAACACTGTTGGCTGTCGTCTGTTACCCCTTGAAACGCCTTTATTTATCGTTAAAACAAGTGCTTTCCTTAGCGGTCTCTGGATTGCAGTTATGTACTATATATTATTATTATCCATAGGACATGGCTTTCTTCATATTTTAGATAAACTTTGCAAATTAAATTTACCACATTTAAAAATTGCCTCTGCCAGCTTTACTTTTATTGCTATCTTTATTCTTTGGGGCACTTACAGAGCCTTTACTCCTACCATTCGCACTGAAGAAATCGTAACTAGTAAACTTCCCTCTAAGGCAAGTTACAAAATAGTATTTCTAACAGACATACATATGGGACAGGTTTTAGGTCGTAGCTATGTAGAAAGACTTGTTAAAAGAGTTAATGAACAAAAGCCTGACCTTATCTTAATCTCCGGAGATATTCTCGACGAGAAACAACTCTATTTGGAAAGAGAAAACACACTAGCTCCTGTTATTAATCTTAAACCTACTATTGGCTCCTATATGGCTTATGGCAATCACGATTACTTAGATAGACCCGAATTATGGCAGCAAAAATTAGAAGCTGTAAATGTCAAAGTTCTTCGCGATAAAGCTGTAATTATCGATGAAAAAATTAAAATCACAGGTATTACCGATTGGAGTCGGGATAAAAGTACATTAAGTCTTCAAAGATTATCAACACATAACGAAAATTATTATTCCATTATCATGGACCATCAGCCTCGCAGAATGGAAGCAGCCGCCAATGCTGGTTATGACCTTTATTTAGCAGGTCACACTCATACTGGACAACTATTTCCTAATCGTCAAGTAACAAAAAGAATGTATAAGCTTGACTATGGTAGAGCAATGTTTGACAATATGACTGCTATTACTAACAACGGTTATGGTTTCTGGGGGCCGCCCGTACGTACGGAAATAGCACCAGAAATGGTCATTATTACTTTAAAAGGAAAATAGTTTAGACAAAATAAAAAGCTGCCGAGTAAATGCTCAGCAGCTTTTTTATATTGATATTATTTTGCTTTTGGTTCTTCAACAACGATAGGTGCTTCCGGTGCATTCTTTTTAATGGAAGCAATACCATTTTTGCAGCTAGCCATTGCTTTATAACCTTCACCTACAGCAATAATTTGACCATTGGTAGCTTTCAGACGGAAACGGAATTCACCAGCTTTATCTTTGTAAACTTCGAATTTCGGGCATTTTTCAACAGCGAAGCCTTCAACAGTTTGATCTTCAATAGGAGCAATAGGAGCATTCTTCATAACGCTAGCAATACCTTTGCGGCAGGAAACTTCACTCTTGTAAACTTGAGAAGTAGCAATAACCTCACCATTGCCTGCTTTCAGATTAAATTTAACACCAGTTTTTGCTTGAGAAATAACAAATTTACCCATTTCAAATCCCCCTTATTTTGTAGGTTGTAGCATATCTAGACAAATCGTCTACAATAATTAAATTTAGGAAAATATATTTTATATTTACCTATGTTAATTATATTATTTAATATATAAAAAATCAAGAAATTTATATTCCGTAATCCCATATTTTATGAAAAAAATGAAAAATGGAGTAGTCACTATAACTACTCCATTAATTTTTATCAATCAACAGTATTGACTAATTTGCCAATATTTTCAATTTCACAGACCACTACATCTCCATGCTTTAAAAAAGTCGGAGGATTCATACCCATACCAACGCCAGCCGGAGTACCTGTAGCAATAATTGTACCTGCTTGTAAGGTCATTCCCTGACTTAGTTCGCTAATAGCACCAGCCACTGTTTGAATCATAAATTTAGTATTGCTAGCTTGACGTTGTTCACCGTTTACAGTACTGCCAATATTAAGATTGTTAACATCGCCAATGCTATCTGCCGTAACAATGCAAGGCCCCATGGGAGTAAAGCCATCCAAGCTCTTTCCCAAATACCATTGTTTATGTCTAGTTTGCAAATTGCGAGCGCTCACATCATTAATAACAGTATAGCCAAAAACATAGCTCAAAGCATCTTCAACCGCTACAGCTTTGGCATCTTTACCAAGAACAACACCCAATTCTGACTCATAGTCTAAGCTATCCACCAATCCTTCATAGGCAGGAATAGCTTCATTTGTTGCAGTTGCACGATTAACACGTTTGGAAAAATAAATTGTATAAGGACGTTCACCACCAAACGCTTCCGCAGAAAACTTACCAGCTTCCTGAGCATGCGCATCATAGTTAATACCTAAGCAAATTACATCCTGTTTAGGTCTCACAATTGGAGCTAAGAGCTTTACTTCTTCAACATTAACAGCAGCAGCCTTTAATACATCTTGATTATCAGCCAATGCTAAAAGAATAGCCTTAACTTCCTCATTATAACCGCAAATCAAAGCGTTCATATCCGTAAATTTCAGTTGAGGAGCCAGTTTTGCCAACAGGTTCAAACGATATGCTCTATAGCCTTCTTCAAAAGCAACTAAAATTTCTTCATGGTCTTGGATATCTGCAGTGTAAAATCTCATTGGGGTGCCTCCTCTTATTCAGCCAATTTCTTCTTTAAATATTCTGTTGCTGCTTTTAATTGAACATCAACAGTAGTATTATCTGGCAGTTCAACTTTCTCATCAGGTTCTATCCCCTTCTTATGAATGGATACACCGGAAGGAGTATAATAATCAGCCACAGTAATCTTTACGGCTTCATCCTGACTCAAACGATATACATGCTGAACACACCCCTTGCCGAAGGTTTTTTCACCAAACAATCTACCGGAATTAGTATCTTTAATTGCACCACTAACAATCTCAGCAGCACTAGCAGTACCACCATTAACCAATACAGCCAAAGGATACTTAACCTTTTCCAAATGGGAATGTTCTACCTG
>JAKSOK010000198.1 GCA_024405615.1 Phascolarctobacterium sp. | reverse complement strand
GCTGATTAGCCTCCGTCTCCTGACGATATAGCAATAGCTGCCTAGCCATCTCCTCATTATAGTTTTTTCTCAATAAAACCACCGCCAGCAGAATAATCGCCAGCACCAGTAGCCCAATAACAATGTACAATAAAGTCTCCATGCTAAAACCTCCTTACCAAGTCCTATCCCCGTGCTCAAATTCAAGCTAGTTCAAACGCATATAACCCTTTCATTACCATCAATATACACTTCGAACTATTCACTGTCATCTACTCTATTATTATATATCCGTACCAATGACGAACATTGTCACAGGAAATAAACTAAAAAGCCTCTTGACTAGTATTTTTACTAACCAGGAGGCTTAATTTATCACTCTAATAAAGCATCCCCTGTCAATACATTTTGTACTATATTGGCATGCTCATTGTTCTTTAATCCGCTTGCAGAGATTAGCGTTAGATGAAGTGCTTTACTAGATGAAGTTTCCTTGGAAAAAGCAGATAGTTTATTAGCAAGTTTTTTTCATATTCTGCGTCAATCGTGAAGGGCTCGATTGTAAATTTCATTTCACAGATATTAATAACATCATCCTTACGGTCTATTAGGCCTGTTAAATTTTGTTATCTATATTTAGCGGATTTTAGAATTTACCTTAAAATCAAAGTATTTGTTTGGATAAGGCTCATCTTTCAAGGTGAAATGCCACCATTCTGTATCAAGGGGTTTAAATCCACGGGCAATCATAGCATCAGCTAAGATCTTACGATTTGCTTTTTGTTCTTCAGTAATATTGGTATATGATGGATGAGATAATTCACCAAAATAATCGAATACACCTCCCATATCTACCTCTTTGCCAGTTTGCATATTGAGCAAAGTCAAATCAACCGTGCTTCCTCTGCTATGACCAGAACGGGCATCTATATAGCCATCCCGAAACAAATTTTTCTTGTCAACTTCTGGATAAAAACAGCTCTTCATACGGGTGTCCTCAAGAGCTTTACCCCATCTAACAAAATGGTCAACTGCTCTTTGCGGTCTGTATGCATCAAAAATCTTCAATCTATAACCTTTAGCTTTCAAATCAGCACTAACCAACTGTAAAGCAGCAGCAGCCTCTTTTGAAAGAATAGCAACAGGCTCCTCATATCCAGTAATGCGTTCACCCACAAAATTATAGCTGGTGTAATAACGGATTTCTTGAACAATATCAGGGTTGTCTTTACCGATTATAACAAAATCTCCTTTAGCAGCTTCAGCTGAATTTAATAACATACCATTAGCAATCAACAAAGCACCTAGTGTTGCATAGCGAACAATTTCTTTTACCTTCATTTTGTATTAACTCCTTATAAATTAGTTTAAAACCATTACTAAACTATACTATATTTTTTATTGTACCAAGTCGTCAGCGCGACGGCAAGTAATATTCGCTGAATTCTACCAGGTTGAAATCCGGGTCACGGACATATACACTACGCATGCGACCGCAGGCTCCATTTTTGGGAACAATGCCTACCTCGATGGGAATCCCCTTTTCCTCCAGCTCCTTAATAGTATCCTCCAGCTTACCTTCTACGATGAAGCAGAAATCCAGGGAACCATAGGTGGGATATTTAGCAGCCGGCAAAAATTCTGCAGGACGGGTGTGAATATTAATTTTCTGAGTACCAAAGTAGAGACCGTGGCGGCCCTCTTTAACCACATGCTCCATGCCCAATACGCCTACATAAAAGTCTAGACATTTTTCCAAATTCTCGGTAGTGATAACAAAATGATCTATATTTTTGATTTTCATGACATTAACCTCCTCTACAAATCAGTTCAACCCAGGCTTTACCATAACCGCAGCTTCTTTTTTATAACTATAGTCACATAGCTTAATGCCAAAGTGAGAGTAAAAGTCCACGCAAAATTCAGCAAACGTATATCAGCAGAAGCTGGAGGAAGCTTCACGCCGGAAGCCGTCGGGTACCATGCTCCCATAACATACAAAACCAACCATAACCAAAAGAAATGTACTAACATAAAGTCCAGGGAATTCTTACCAAAGAAGCTAGCTGTTTTTTTAATGATATCATTACTTTTTAATAAATTAGCTATATAAACGCAAATAAAGGCCATTGCCGCTCCAAATACCGGAGTAAGAAAATAGCTAAGTTCTCTAAAAGCACCCCACTTGCCTATGGGGAAATCGTATATATGATCATCGGCTACGACACCAATAGCAAATATAGTCAATGACACTATGAACAATACTGTTTTTTGCCCGGCACCTTGTTTATCAAGGTTTAAGAGGTCTAATATCGAAAGGCATTTGCCCAACATTATTAAACCGGCAATTCCCCAGATATTAGGCAGAATAAAGGCTTTGCATACGGGTGGAAATATGCGTCCGTTAAGCTGCTGTATATCTAAACTATAAAATAAGGCTCCAAGCCCTAGCAAAAGCATCGTAGTAGCTAATTTTACCAAAAGGCTCTTCTTCTCTATAAAATGATAGATAGGGACAAAAACTATAAAGGAAACCATAAGCTGGAAGATAAACCAGGCCGGCAAAACACAATACATCATTTCATGGATAAGTCTACCACCTCCATAGAGGTGCACCGACTGGAGCTGAAATATTATGGCCAGCAAGCCGTCTACGAACCATCCCAGGGCACGCTTTTCCACAAGCCCGTAAACAATGAAAAGGCCGACTATCATGGGAATAGCATAACCATAGTAGGGCAAGAGCATGGACTTAGCTCTCTTTAAGATAGCCTCTTTTATATTCAGCCTGCCCTGACTATAGGTATAGCCTGATAATATATAAAACGCCGCCATATCAAAAAGCAGACCGCTTGCATAGTATTTGAAAAATTCACTATACACTTGTTTTACACCGGTAAAACCCGTTACATGGGAAATTATTACATAAAGAACCAAAAAGCCTTTAACCATATCAAGCTCGGCAATTCTTTCTTTCATAAGCCCCTCCTCAACAAAAATTACCTTCATCCTCTGCCGGCCATCTTCATTATTTCGTTGGTAATACCAGCCAATAATGACGACTAGTATTATTATATCATAATAGATAGTATCAGCAAAAGAAAAAGCAATTCAGACCTCCGTATAACCTTCAGGCTGCAGCTTTTATTGTTATACGAAAAAAGAGCAGTCC
>JAKSOK010000197.1 GCA_024405615.1 Phascolarctobacterium sp. | reverse complement strand
TTCAGTTTTCAAGGTTCGTGCTATCGCAGTGCGACAGCTTCTATATAATAGCATAGTATTTTTTCTTTGTCAACACCTTTTTGTATCATTTTTTACAAATCTTTCTAACTTTATATAACATTTCCTAAAAATATCAATATTAATAATATAAAAAAGAGTCGACCATAATTAGTCGACTCTTAGAAACTATTTGATGTTTAGCCCTTTGTAATGAGCAGGATCGTGGATGTACTCGTAATTATGCTTAGTTCCCTCGAATACCAGCTGGTCATCCTTGTAAACTACCAGTTGCATAAAGGGAACAGGCGCCCAACCTTCCTCATCCAGCGGAACAGTTGCAAAGATTCTAGCCCCATTGTCCAGCTTCTCATGGAGGGTGTTACGCAGATTGCAGTGAACATACATGAACTCACCATCGTAAATCATGAGATTTACCTTATTATGAGGAACCAGTTCCAAAATGAGCTGATCAACAAGTTGAAAACGCTCCTCGGACGTCAAATCACGGTTAACCTTTTTCTCAGCCTCATTTACCATATCCAACAGTCGCATAAGGATACGCTCACTGTCGGTTTCACCTATTTGGATATATTCGTATTCATTCAGAATATCGGTAAAAATAGTACCATTATGTTGAAGCGTCCATTGCCGTTTCATGCAATCCACAACAGTGAAGGGATGACAGTTAAGATAGCTTCTTCTTCCACGGGTACCCATGCGAATATGAGCGAAAAACTTGTTAACCCAGATTTCTTCCTTTAAAAAGGACATAATCTGCACACTTTCCGACGCCTTGCCGGGATGTTTATGGAGAGTAACCTTGTGTTCGCGAAAGTTAGCAAAACCCCAACCGTGAGGATTATCACAGCTATGAGCCACTAGTTCCACTAAATATTTATTGATTTTGATTGGTTTGGCGCTTGACACACCAAAGAGTTCACACATTAAACCATTGCCTCCTGCTGCTGTTTAGCATGCTCAAGACCCCTCTTAACAAAATCTTCACCAAATTGTTGACGAACCTTCCAAGCATAACGGTTCTTTTGATTATAGAACTTACTTTGCTCAAAATCAAGTACCAGTTGAACTTCTTCCTGGAAATCTTTATAGAATTCCTTCATTCTATCGATAACTCTTATACCTGCTTCAGCAAAAGTCATGACGCCTATACCCGGCAGATTACGCTTGCCGGCATCCAAATCATAATGAGCAGCATCTTTAAAGTTTTGAATGCATTCCACCTGATACTTCAGAGACAGATCAACCTTAGGTTGGCTAGCCAGATATACCAGCAGGTAATGAGCGAACTTCAGATCCAGCAAATTAATTCCGGCCAGCTCCAATGGATTCAAATCAACCATGCGAAGCTCAATATGGCAAACCCCTTCATCATGCAGTCTTTGCAGCAGATTCTTTCCAGGTGGTTTTAAACGAATGGGGAAATACAGCTCAGAAGGAGCTTTGATCAGGCCCATATCAACATAGTTTTTAATGCTCTTAGTATATGCCTTAATATCCGTATAATCTAAAAGTGGAGAGAAGAAGTTCCAATAACCCAGAGAACTGCAGCGAGTGCTTGCTAGGCCCATGAACAAAGTTTCTCCCAAATTATTAACCTCGTAATAACTAGAATCCATAACTGGACTTGCAGCAGTCACGGCCGTCATAAGCCAGGCACCGGCAGTACAGTTTGCAGCTAAGTCAACATATAGCTGATCCTTATATTCCCTAAAATCCTCAAAATCACTGCAGGCAAAATCCGCTTGCAGTAACTCGTCTGCAAAAGAGAAATTTACATGAATGCCACACATGCACATTTTGTACTTGCCATAACGGTTCTCAATATGGCTACGATAATCTCTCTCATAGGCCTTATTAGGATCAAAGGCGCCATTAGGAATATCATCAGCATTTCTAATATAGGGAGGATTAGAAAAAGGCCATAACAGTTCTGGCTCGGGCATTTCCGTCAGCTTCTGCTGAATGTCCTTAGTAAAACCATAAAGACTTTCTACTGCTTCCTCAGGACTTGTGAAAACCGGGGTGTTAATTTCAGTCTGATTTTCGCAGTAATCGTAAACTATATTGTGATTGCCAGGAAAAGGATGCGGTGTCTGAGCAAAAAAACCATAGGGCGTTACACGCAGCGACTCCTTCTCTAAGCCAAAATTTCCTTTAAGCAAAAGCTTTTTAACTTCAGGATTATCTATATGCAGCAAAATACTTCCCCCTCACCGAAAGCAAAATATATGCGTCTATTATAACATTAATTTATAATTAAGTAAATCTTTAGCTTACCTGTAAAACAAAATACCCCCTTCACTAGTTAGCCAGTAAAGGGGGCACATAGAAAGTCAATTTCTATCCATATATATTGTTATACTTCGTATTTAAAGTTATTAAACTTAGTACGCAGATCTTCCTTGCCTTCTTGAGCTTCTGCAGCCAGAACAGCTTGGATGATAATAGCAATTTCCAAACGTTTTTGTTGAATCTTGCAGCCATAAGCATAAGGCTTAGTAATATCGCCATTAATGAGGTCAGCATTAGCATGGCAACCACCACTACAGAAGAAGCGTGCCCAGCACTTACTGCATTCCGGTTTGGTCATAACATGGCAATGACGGAATTTTTGAACCAGCTCCGGAGTTACTACGCCAGTATCCAAATTACCCATCTTATATTGTTCACGACCAACAAATTGGTGACAAGGATAAATATCGCCAAAAGCAGTAATGCAATAGTATTCATGACCAGCACCACAGCCAGCTAAACGCTTAGCAACGCAGGGACCATTGTCTAAAGCCACATTAAAATGGAAGAAATCGAAAGGATCGCCAGCTTGACGTCTTTCCAGATATGCTCTACCCAGCTTATCGTATTCTTCGCACAGAATGGGCAAATCCTCTTCGGTTAATACCCAAGGCTCATCAATACCAACTACAGGCTCCATGGAAATTTCCTTACCAACCTTAGTCATATCCAGAACTTCATCTGCGAAATGAGTGCTAAAGTGAGTATAGGTGCCACGGATATAGTAGTTCTTACCTTGACGGCTTTCCACAACCTTCTTAAAGCCACGAACTGCTGCGTCATAGCTGCCGGTCTTATTGGGGAAGGGACGCATTTCATCATGCATCTTCTTGGAGCCATCCAAGCTCAGTA
>JAKSOK010000196.1 GCA_024405615.1 Phascolarctobacterium sp. | reverse complement strand
ACAATTAGCATATTACTAACAGTACAACTGGCTCGTATAAGCTATATCGTAGCTCTAACTCCTGGTACACCCGGCAATTGTCAGCAATATATACGCCTAATTAATGAAGCCTTCGGTGGTCGTGGTGGAGGTAAGCCTGATTGTACTCAAGGTGGCAGCCCCTACTGCGAAGATTGGGCTGCAAAACTTGAAACTATTAAGGCTTCTATTCTAGAAATGTAATAACTACAAAGTCATCAAAGCATATAAAAAGGTCATCTGACGCAAAGTCGGATGACCTTAATTTTTACTAATGCCTTAATTTATGATTTTCTACCTTTCATTAGATGAATAAACCAGAACAGCATAACTAAAGCACAACTAACCTCAGTTAACTCTGTCCAAATAAGAGCGGACCAACCATAAGCTCGATAAAGATAGCCGCCTATAGCAGTTACCACACTTGCACCCATATAATACATAAACATATAAGCTGCAGTACAGGAAGCTTTATGTTCCTCGGAAATGCCACTGCTCATAGTGCTACCCATGGATTGATTAGCAAAGAAGCCAAGATTGATAACTATCAGACCTAAAACTTTCATCCAAACACTTGCATGTAAGGTACTCAAAGCACCGCAGGCTATCAATAATAAGCTACAAAAGGAAATCTTATAAGCGCCAAAGCGTTTATGCAAACGACCAGCAACAAAACTACTAAAGCTACCAAAAATTTGAATTAAAAACAACAAACCTATGAGTGTATGATTAAAATTATAGGGTGGAGCGGAAAAAACGTAAGGGATAAAATTAAAGACAATGAAGAAGCAATCTGAAAAACTAAAACCAAATAAACAGATAGCAACTAAAGGTAAACCTTCTTTACTAAAGATTGGGAAATGCTTGCTACTATTTTTCGCTGTAGTTAGCACTTTAGGTTTATCCGCCTTTAATAACCAAAATTCCGCTAAGGAAAGTCCTAAACATACGCAGCCAATACCACCTAAGGCAACTCGCCAAGGCATACAGTCTGCTAAAACACCCATAATTAGACGACCTGATAAACCGCCTAAGGACATGCCACAAATATACATACTTACAGCAAAACCTGCTTGCTCTGGCTTAGAATGACTTCTTGCATAGGCAATAGTACACACTGGTATTAAAGCTAAAATTGCTCCTTGAAAAAATCTTAGAATCAAAAATATATGGTAATTGGTTACTACGGAAGCAGTTAAGGTTGTAGCTACGGAAATTAAAAGACTGCCAATAATACATTTCTTTTGTGGTAATTTGTCAGAAATATACACCAATACCAGGAGCATAGCTGCCATACCTAAAAGACTTGCAGACATAATAACGCCAGCACCATCAGCGCCTCTGCCAAAATCAGCAGCAACCTCTTTAATAACAGGTTGAATACAATACTGGGCACTAAAAGCGCTTATACCAGTCAGAAGTATACCCAATATAGATTTGTAAAAATCAAGTTTCTCTGCTTGCATATGTAAACTCCGATTATTTCACATAGAAGGAAAAATCCCTAAAAACATTAACACCACGGGAGAAGCAGTTCTGCCTACTACCGTGGTGTATAACTGACTATGCATATTGTAGCACTTCTAAATCCAAATGCCAAGAATCTATTATTAAAAATTATATATCGCCCCAAATGATCTCAAAGCAAGTACCACCCTGCTTTTTACTTTCATAAAGCTTTTTATCCGCTTTATTATAAAGATGATCAAAGGTCATTGTTTCTATTGCGGGAGAAAAAACTGCGCCAGCACTAATAGATATTTTTTCATCGATATTGGCAATTCGTACCTCATCAATGCTATTCATAATGCGCTGAATACAATCTCTAGCATTATTTTCATTGGCAATTCCTACAGCATAAAAGGCAAATTCATCTCCACCCAAACGCATAGGACAGTCTTCGCCACGCAAAGTTTTCTTTAAGCACTGAGCTACCTTAATTAATACCTCATCGCCAACCTGATGACCGTATTTATCATTAAAATCCTTAAAATTATCAATATCTAAAATGCAAAACATACCTGGTTTCCCAGATTGCAACATTTCTGCAATTTGTCTTTCGCCACCACGACGATTGGCAATTCTGGTAAGCGCATCCATTTCAGACAAAGTTCTTAATTCGAGTTCTCTTTGCTTGATTTCTTCTATAGGTTCTACTGTAAACAGCACTTTATTAGCTAAGCCTTTATCATTGCGACTAAGAACAATAAAATTTGCACGGCACCAGCCCTCGTTTTTACCTTCGAACTCTTGGGATATGCACAAAGACTTGCCGATTCTTTCAGCAACAGTTTTGATATCAGTAAAGCTTAGCATAGGCTCCACAAATTCATCAACACAAACATTTTGCATGACAATCTTCATTTGTTTGCTTACAGCTGTGTCTCTGACTAATAATTCTGCAACCTGTCTCTTATTTTTTATGGTACGTTGCACATCTGCTTCTAAATCTATAACGTGCATGGAAACATAGATATCTGCTAAAGCTCTAATAATTTCAGCATCTAGGTTCTCTAAATAATCTGTATCGGGGTTAATACACATATTTTTCTACCTTCTCCACAACCTTTTGAGTATTCTCTACTCAAATACAGTGTATATTATATACCTTTCCTGTATAATATACAACTACTAAAAAAAAGTATCCAAAATACTTTAAAAAGCTCCAATTAGCTATTGCTAACCATAAAACAATGTGGTATACTTATTATAAAGTTAGTCTAAGCTAACCGCAGTATCAACCATCCTTCTTGATTTTGAACCTTTATACCTTGCACAACCTTTTATAAACTACAGTTAGCTTAAGACTTGCATATTGTTTCTGCTTATAAAGCAGAGCTCTATATTTCTCCTCCAAAATAAAAAAGCTCCCCAAAGGGAGCTTTTTTATTTTCAATCTACATATTCCGAATCTTCAAGTAAACCATAAGCAATGGCTTCATCTCCATCTAATACAAGCATTCCGGCAATATAATAAGCAACAATTCCATCACCTTCAGCATAATACTGTTTCATTACATTACCAAAAAAATCTGAAACTGTTCCTATTAATTCACCTTTTTTTACCTGCTTGTTTATTTCTACATTAGGCTTCCAAACACCTTTACAATCAATCATTAAATATGCAGATTTTTTAAAGTTAATCTTAC
>JAKSOK010000195.1 GCA_024405615.1 Phascolarctobacterium sp. | reverse complement strand
AAGGCTTATCGTTCTTCTAGCCGTATGGCTTGCATGGGCTCAATTGTTTGTGCTATGATTTCCTTTGCCATTGGCATGTACATTTTATCCTGAGTGAGGTGACAAACATGAACTTTAAGAAGATTGCTCTTTGTGCAGCTGCTCTATTGAGCGTAACTGCTAGTTGTTTTGCTATAGAATCCGGTGTTTATATCCGTATGGAAGGGGATCATCTTTTCCGTGTGACGGTTTTGTCCCACGATGGTTATTTAAAAGATAGTGCAGAACCAACCCATATGGAATTTATAGCTATGGAAAATAGTGTGGACGAGTGTTATGCTAGTGTGCTTATACCTACTGGAGCTAAAAGCTATGCAACTACCTCTGGCTTGATTACAGATTTCAATGATGAAAAAGGTAGATTTGTTAGTGGTTACCTTAAAGGCAAGCCTGTTGGCTATGACAGAATGGGCGTTAAAGAAGGCGACTTTGCCATTAAGGATTTAGGTAAAGGTAAGCTTAAGATTGAATATGCTGCTGGTTACGTAAGAGGTTTTGGTTTTGATGGGATATACAAAAAGGAAGAAACCTTCGCATCTGCTCCTCCAGTGATGGCACTACATGCTTTAGAGGCTGTAGCTAAACGCACTGGCTATTTAGCTATTGATGATATTAAATATGAATATCGCGTTCTCGATAAATCAGATGGTTCCGGTTATAAAATTCAAGCTTTCCAACCTGGTAATCCCGAGCCTGCTCAGTTTGAAGTAGGCGTTATGCTCCATGATTTTGATTTTATGTGGAACGATAAACCCATTAGTCTCTTTAAAGCTATCAGAGAGGCTAAAGGTTGAGAACATAATTAAGCTTTTATAGGAGGTTTAGCATGGGAATTATAGATGCTTTGACTGGCTCCATTGATGGCGCATTAGCCGATTCCTGGCTGGAAGCCATAACCTCAAAAGAATATATAGATGGTCAACTAGTTGCTATCGGATATGCAATGCATAGCTCTCGTGGCTGCAATACCCAAGGAACTCCTGATGTCATAACTGATGGTTCTAAAATATTTGTTGGTTATAGAGAATCTGCTCTTGTTATCGAGAATGGTGAACTGACAAACGTTTTTTCTGAAGCTGGTAATCATACCTTTCATAGTGAATTAAGTAAAGGCTTTTTTAGTGGTAAAAGTATTACAGAAGGTATTAAGATTATTACCGAGGATAGTAAAGATCGCTTCACCTATGGCGGGGACAAAGCTCTTGTTCAAAAGGTTTATTATATAAACCAAAGGGAAATATTAGGCAATGAGTTTGCTACTCCAAATCCGATTCCTGTTAGAATTACTATACCGGATATTAATTATGATGTTGATTGTTCCTGTCAACTAAAAGGAATGTATTCCTTTACAATTAAAGACGCTGTAGCTTTTTACAAGAACTTCGTTGGTAACACTCCGACTAGCTATTTTAAAGATGGAGTAGTTGCTTTGATTAATACTATTCTGCTTACTGCCATTCAACCGGCGATTGCTCGTTTATTTAGCGAAGGTACTAGACCTTCTGGTATGGTAGAGTATGTAGATGCTTTGGCTAAAACTATTTGTGAAGAGACTACTAAACGTTTAGGACCCGAACGTGGTCTAGAGCTGGTTAATTGTGGTATCTCAAGCTTTAGCTTGACAGGCAGTGATTTACATTACCTGCAAACCTTTGAAAGAGATAAGGTTCTGAAAGACCCCACAATGGCTGCAGCACATTTAGTAGGTGCTACTGCAGACGCTATGCAAACTATTGCTTATAGTGTTGCCACAGATCCCACAAAAGGTTATGGTATTATTGGCGCAGCATTGATCCAAGATAGAGAAGCTAAAGGCATAAAGCAGGAACCAAAAGTCTATAAAAGATATTGGAAATGTGAATGCGGTCATACTACAACGGGTAAGTTTTGCAATTTGTGTGGACATCCAGAGATTTTTGAATGTAAGCAATGTGGTGCCATTGTTACGGGTAAGTTTTGTACTTCCTGCGGTGCACCTCTTAAATTATAACGACTTTCAGTAATCACCTTACTATTTGTGCCTAAGGAGGATGTTGGTTTGATATGAAAAAGACACTTATAATTGGCGGCATTGTTATGGCCTGTGCAATTTATACTGCCATGAATCTAGATAGTATTTTTGCTCAAGAGCCCAAGGGAGAGCTTGTGAAATTTCATCTAGGACTAAATGGTACTGCCTATAAATCTGGTTATAATTACACCGCTAGATTTAAGGATGATGAGCTTTATGTGCACATGTACTATTATACTTCTAAGGGTATTGTAGAAAAGAAACGCGCTGTTAATAGTAATAAGCAGTTTCTAAAGGATTTAGATACTGTTATTAAAGAGCAAAAAATCTATAAATGGAATGGATTCCATAAATCACCGGCTCATATTCTAGATGGAGAAGGTTTTGGATTTAATGCTACTTATAGAAATGGTAAAGATGAACCAGTGATGTTAAAGGCCTCTGGTAGCAATGCGTTTCCTAAAGATTATCGCAAAGTTAGTCAGGCTGTAGGAAAATATTTTAAAGATAATGTGGATAAGTTGCCTACAGTTAAGGCTGAGTATACTTTTGCTGAAGTAAAACCAGAAATAATGGCTGCTCTTAATTATATGCAAGAGAAAGGCTTAATTAAAAATAATGTTGGTGGGGAAGTATTTGCTTTTACTGCCAAAGGTAATCCTGATTTGGCAATGATTATTATTGATGTTGCCATGGACCCTGGTCATTCGTTCCAAGCTCTTGTAAGAAATCATAAGCTTATAGGCTTAAAGGTCGTAGCTGCTGATGGTAAGAATATTAAACCTAAATGCGCTTTATGTGAATATGAATCTAATAGTAAGTTGAGGGAAGTTTCTTCTGACGAATACGAGCTTAGACTAGAGAGAAATGAAATTTAAGAATTTGTTTTATTATTGGAGGTAAAACCTATGAAAAACTTCAAAAAAAGCTTGGCAGGTATTTTAGCAGCAGCAACTCTTTGCTTTAGCTTAGGCTATGCATTACCTGTTTCCGCACACTCTACTAATACAGAAATCCAAATCAGTAGTAACCTGAGACGTACACATATTTCTCCCGAGGAGTATGCCTTCAGTGGTCAGAACGGCACTGCTCTCATGGTTGAGCATAGGGATGGTACTAAATTATATAAGGTTTTTTATGAACCTGGAATTATTGATTCTGGTATCCTAG
>JAKSOK010000194.1 GCA_024405615.1 Phascolarctobacterium sp. | reverse complement strand
TCATCATCCAGATTCATCATGTCCATGATTTTGGAAATGCTGTCGCCACCGAAAATACGCAGCAGGTCATCTTCCAGAGACAGATAGAACTTAGCAGAGCCCGGATCACCTTGACGAGCGCAACGGCCACGCAATTGGTTATCAATACGACGGCTCTCGTGACGTTCAGTACCTAAAATGTGCAGACCGCCTAATTCAGGTACGCCTTCGCCTAAGACAATATCAGTACCACGACCAGCCATGTTGGTAGCAATAGTAACTGCACCATATTGACCAGCACCGGCAATGATTTCAGCCTCTTGCTCGTGATATTTAGCATTCAGTACGTTATGAGGAACGCCACGGCGCTTCAGCATAGCAGACAGCTCCTCGGATTGCGCAATAGAAGTGGTACCAACCAGTACAGGACGACCAGCCTTATGCAGCTCTTCAATTTCGTTAGCCGCAGCTTTATATTTAGCCAGCTTAGTCTTATAGATAACGTCAGGATAATCCTTACGAATCATAGGTTTGTTGGTAGGAACAACAACAACCGGCAGCTTGTAAATATTTACAAATTCTTGTTCTTCGGTTTTTGCAGTACCAGTCATACCTGCCAGTTTATTGTACATACGGAAGTAGTTTTGGAAAGTAATGGTTGCCAAGGTTTGGCTTTCGCGTTCAACCTTAACTCCTTCTTTAGCTTCAATTGCTTGATGCAAGCCTTCGGAGAAGCGACGACCAAACATCAAACGACCAGTAAATTCATCAACGATAATAACTTGACCATCTTTTACAACATAGTCACGGTCACGAATCATTAATGCCTTAGCCTTTAAAGCGCACATTAATTGGTGAGAGAAGTCAACGCCATGCTCTGTATCATACAGGTTGGAAATACCCAGCATTTTTTCAGCTTTAGCGATACCTGCTTCAGTAGGAGCAACTTGCTTAGTCTTTTCATCAATGGTGTAATCTTCCTTCTCATCCATGCGGGAAACAACTTGTGCCAAAATTTGATACAAGTCAGTAGAACGTTCACCGGCACCAGAAATAATCAACGGAGTACGAGCTTCATCAATCAAAATGGAGTCAACTTCGTCGACGATACAGTAGTTCAATTCGCGTTGTACCATTTGGTTTTCATTAGTAACCATGTTGTCACGCAAATAGTCGAAACCAAATTCGTTGTTAGTGCCATATGTGATATCAGAAGCATAAGCAAGCTTACGTTCACCGTAATCCATTTGCGCAGTAATTAAGCCAACAGACAGACCTAAGAATTTATAGATACGCCCCATGTCACGGCTATCACGAGTTGCCAGGTAATCATTTACAGTAACAACGTGAACACCTTTACCAGTTAAAGCATTTAAGTAAACTGGCAGAGTTGCAACCAAGGTTTTACCTTCGCCAGTACGCATTTCAGCAATTTTACCACGATGTAAAACAACGCCACCAATCATTTGTACATCGAAATGACGCATGCCGGTAACACGTTTAGAAGCTTCACGAACAACCGCAAAAGCCTCCGGTAAAATATCGTCAAGAGTTTCCCCTTTTTGTAAACGTAATTTAAATTCCTTAGTCTTGTTAGCTAAATTGGTAGAGCTTAAGCTCTCCATGTCTTTCTCATAGCCATTAATCTTATCAACAATCTTGCGGATTTCTTTGATTTCCTTCTCGTTAGGATCACCGAAAATCATCTTTAATAAGCCTTCGAGCAAAACGATCACTCCTTCTTTTTTATATTTTATAGCAAACTCTTATAAGTTGAACTTCTAATTTTAGGCACACTTATAAACAGTACACCTAATATAACATTATACCTCAATAAGGCAAAAAAATAAACCTTTTCAACAAAGGTTTTCGTAATATTTTTAACAAAACGATTATAAAGTTTTTTCTTAGCTTTTTAGACATGAGTTTATAAAAATAAAAAGATACAGCTCAGCTGACCTGGTCTTTGGCCCCACACTCGCCTGCTGGAGGGTTCGCTCCTAAGCTTCTGCTCCCCACTACTGCCCCTCTCGCCGAAAAATATTATATGCGGCAGGTCTTACTTCTACACTGCGCCATGCTCGCAGCCATTTTGGCTGTTTACGTGGATCGTTTCGCCCGCAACTGGCATCGACTTACAACCACAGACCTGAGCTGTACGTCATATTATACGAGTTTGATGAAATTTAGTCAAGTAATATCCATTTGTACAGATTTTTACATAAAAATTAAAGATTTACAAACAACTAAACATACGAATTAAAAATATTTTTTCTCATCAAAACCACTATATATTGTGTTGTCAAGTCTTTTCCAATACACCACTATGTGCTTTTCAAAAAAAGTCTCTGAGCGATTAAAAATTTTGTCACTTTAGCCCCCTTTTCAGCCTCAAAATAAAGTGGTATACTAGTACCACTTATTGAACGGATTGTTTTGGATGGATTATTATGATTGCTGTACCACAATGTCTAGAGTTTGAAGATATCCCCGTTAAGGATGTCTGCGAATTCTATTTAAAAATATTAGCATTAAAAAATCAACAAGTTTATTATCATAGTAAACAGGTAGCAAATTACGCCTCCAGTATTGCAGCTAAGCTCGGCTTGCCTGCAACTGAAGTTTCTCGTATAAGAACTGCTGCCCTGCTCCATGATATAGGGCTTATGTGCGTACCAAATCTTGTTCTGGCTAAAAGACCATTTCTTTCTAGTCGTGAAGCAGGTATGTATAAACGTCATTGTATCTCTGGAGCCAGTATGTTGGAAAACATACCTGGCTTTATTTATATCTGTGATATTATTCGAGCGCACCATGAGCAATGGGATGGCAAAGGTTACCCTAAGCGTCTCAAAGGTGCAAATATTCCTTTAGGAGCGCGTATTATTGCTGTTGCAAACTATTACGATAGTAATATCAATCCTTGCACCCAGCATTACCAAAAAACTCATGCTGAGGCCATCACAGAGTTACAAGATAAAGCAGGTCGTGAATTCGATCCTATTGTTGTAAAAGCATTTATTGAATCTGTTTTACCAACACTACCATAAAAAGCGTTAAAGCTAAATTAGCCTTAACGCTTTTTTCTTTGCAATTTAAAAATAAAATACAGCTAGGTTGATTAACATCTTCTGTTGAACAAAAAACAAAAGCACTCTAGCGAACTAGAGTGCTATCATTTCTGGTGGGCGCTAACGGGATCGAACCGCTGACATTGCTGCTAGGTTGGTTGACATTGACCAATGAAAACAAAAAAGCACTTCGCAAAACGAAGTGCTTCAATTTGCATGGTGGGCGCTAACGGGATCGAACCGCTGACATTCTGCTTGTAAGGCAGACGCT
>JAKSOK010000193.1 GCA_024405615.1 Phascolarctobacterium sp. | reverse complement strand
AAGGACATCTTAAGCACCTACTTTCTTGGTAATACGATTGATGAGTGCTTGTCCTAACACAATCAAAATCAGGGCAATACCAGCTAAAGCCGTGGACATAACGGTTTCGCCATCTTCGTTAAGAGTGTAGATAGCAACACCGATGGTTCTAGTGGTAGGTGCATATAACATGATGGATACGGTCAGTTCGCGCAATGCTGGTAAGAAAATCAGGAAGAATGCAGAAATCATACCAGGACGAACCAAAGGAATTACGATATCCTTCAAGGATTGCCACATGCTAGCACCGCAGGAACGAGATGCTTCCATTAAGGAGTCATGTACTTGCTCCAAAGCAGCAGAGTTTGCTTTTAAGGAGAAAGCCATGTAACGGGCAATGTAGGATACCAGGATAATCCAAACCGTATTATAAAGGTTAATACCAAATTGACCGGACCAAGCCAGGATTACGCCTAAAGCGATAACGGAGCCAGGAACGGAGAAGGGCAGCATGCCTAAGAATTCCAGGATGCCTTTGCCTTTAACCTTCATCTTAACAATTACATAGGAAATCATTACGCCAGCGAACATAGTAATGAATGCTGCTGCTAAGCCTAAGGTTAAGCTGTTGAAAATAGCATCCTTGGTAACTTCGTATTCGAAGAGGATGTATTTGTAATTGTCCAGGGACAGGTTTTCCCAGGTCAAAGGCAAACCGTAGGTCTTTACGCCACCAACCATGAAGATAACGATGGTAGGTAGAACGATAGTGAAACCAATGTAAGCTAAGCAGAAAATCAGCAGAGGCCAACGCAGACCACGCAGCTTTAATTCCATAGGACGGAAGGATTTACCACCGATGATTTGGTAATGGCCACGGGACAGTATCTTTTGTTGAGCCCAAATGATAATAGCTGCAGATACAACCAATACGGTTGCCAGTACAGTACCAGTACGGATAGATGCAAAGGAACCAGCAGATTGGTGAATCTTTTCGTAAATAAGAGTAGGAATGTTGTAAATGCCTTGCTCAATACCCAAAACGGCAACAGTACCGAAGTGAGCCATGGAGTACAGCATGATTAGCAGGGCGCCGGACATGATGGAGGGCAATACCAGAGGAATGGTGATCTTGCGAGTGATGGTGAATAGACCAGCACCGGAGATGCGAGCGGATTCTTCCAGAGTGGGGTCCATACGCTCTAAAGCGCCACATACTTGGATAAATACGAAGGGGAACAGGTACATAACTTCGATACAGCTGATACCCAAATAGCTATATACGTTGAAAACGGGTTCTTCTAAATGAAAGAGTTCCATCAGCCAAACATTGATATAGCCAGAGTTAGGAGAGAGCAACATTTTCCAAGCTAAAGCACCGATAAATGAAGGTAGCATAAAAGGAACTAGGAAAAGGCTCTTCATGAAGGTCTTGTAGGGAAGGTCGGTACGAGTAACAAGCCATGCAAAGAAGGTACCAACAATGGTAGAACCAATGGTGGTCATGCTGGCGATTAAGAGAGAGTTCTTCAAAGCTTGGAAGGTTTCAGGCTCAGTAAGAACATTATAGAAGTCTGTAGAGTTAAAGGATCCATCAACGAAGAATGCGTTGAATAGAATTAACAATACAGGCCACGCTACGAATACAACTAGGATGGCGATTGCGAGGAACAGGATCAGGTGAGCAACGCCAAAGCCGCTATCTTTCTTTATACCGTTATTCACAGCTCCTCCACCTCCTTCAGTTGTTCAGCATCGAACCAGTGTAAGGCTTTAAAGCTAATATAGCATTCTTCACCCTCGTTGAACATCAGGTTGTTGCTGATAGCTTCGTGAGTTACAACTTCAGTACGTAGAACTTCACCATCAACATTGATAGCATAGTCCATGGTGTTGCCTAAATAGGAGGCACGTTGGATGGTGCCCTTTAAGCAGTTGCCGTTAGCCTCACGCATGATGGTTACGTCAGAAGGACGGAAACCAACAACCCATTTAGCCGCTTTGCCAGTAGGTCCAGCATAAGGAACCTCTTGGGTACCTTCACCAACACAGAATTTGCCGTTCTTTTCGGTAATATTCAGGAAGTTAGCAATACCCATGAATTTGAAGACGAACAAATCAGCAGGTTTTTCGAAGATTTCGTAAGGGTTACCAATTTGACGGATTTTACCCTTAGAATCCATGATTGCCAGACGGTCAGAAATTGCTAATGCAACTTCTTGGTCGTGGGTTACGTACATAACGGTAATACCAAATTTGCGTTGCAGAGCTTTAATTTCAAAACGCATTTCTTCACGCAGGTTAGCATCCAGGTTAGACAAGGGTTCGTCTAGCAGCATTACGTTAGGATCGGCAACAAGAGCACGTGCTAGAGCTACACGTTGTTGTTGGCCACCGGAAAGTTCGGAGGGAAGACGTTTTTCCATACCCTTCATGCCAACGATATCGATCATGCGCATAACTAGTTCGTCAATTTCTTTTTTATCACGCTTTTCCATCTTTAATGGATAAGCGATATTTTCATAAACAGTCATATGAGGCCATACTGCATAGTCTTGGAATACTACGCCTAGACCTCTACGTTCAGGGGGAATATAAGCACCAGTTGCGCTATCTGCAACAACGGTCTCACCAATACTTATTTTGCCCTGCTCAGGAACTTCGTGACCGGCAATAAGACGAATCAATACTGTTTTACCACAGCCAGAAGGACCGAGTAGAGTAAAGCACTCACCCTTTTGTATGGTAAGGTCAAGACCTTCGTGAACCTTATGGTCGCCGTAGGACTTAAAAACCCCCTCAATGGTGATAATGTTTTCCATACAATTCTCCTTAAACAACAAAAAACAACAAATGCATAAAACTACAAAAAGCGGCAGAATGAGACGTACTCATTCTGCACGCTTAAAGTAATAATTCTGCTTGATTTTAGCACATTAAAAGGAAATAATTCTCTATTCGTGAAAAATTATTTCTTAACTTGCATGATTTGAGCAAATTTATCTTTGGTTTGTTGTTGGGTCTTCAGAGCTTCAGTGTAGTTAATCTTAATGGATTTAGCCAAAGCTTCTTTCGGAGTAGGCAGCTTGAAGTATTTGTTAGGCATAGTTACATCTTCACGAACAGGAATAGTACCTTGAGCTGCTACCATGGTTTGAGCTTCTTTACCCAGCAGATAATCAACGAATTTCTTAGCAGCGTCTGCTTTAGCAGAACCTTTGAAAATAGCTACAGGAGAAGGAATAACCAACAGTTCGGGAGGATAGCACATTTGCAGATGAGCGCCTTTAGCAATCTTGCCGTGGGTGATGTAGTCAACTGCCAGAGATGCGGACAATTCGCCAGAAGCGGTATCGTCGAT
>JAKSOK010000192.1 GCA_024405615.1 Phascolarctobacterium sp. | reverse complement strand
ATTAATGATGTAGTAGTTCATCTGGCCTCCTGCATCGTATCTGACAATTATCATAATCCCCCCTGCCCTCACAGAGAATATATTAAAGAAATAGTTGAAAGAAAGGGCTTCCCAGTAGTGCTAGGCAGCTACATCTCCAAGGCTGCCACTAAAAAGCGTGAAGCAGGTATCTACAAGAAATTCGGTGAATAAATGATATCCATTATTTTAGCGAAGAAAATATTTTCGTTGTTTTTAATCATGTTCATGAGCATGCTGCTGGTAAGGTATAAAATGCTAAAGGCCTCCGATAGCAAGGTCATGTCCATATTAATGCTGTATCTGTTCTTTCCCTGTGTAATTATTTATTCCTTTCAGGTAGATTTTACCGAGCAGGTAAAGCAGGGCTTGCTCTTGGGAACGGGTGCGGCGGTTATAATTCATGCTTTGTTCCTTTTCATCTGTAAGCTGCTGGAAAAATTCTTGGGCATGAACCCTGTAGAGAAGTGCTCTGTTATCTATACTAATTCCGGTAACCTGATGATTCCTCTGGTAACCGCGGTGTTGGGACCGGAGTGGGTTATTTATACGAGCTCCTTTCTCATGGTGCAGCTGGTATTGTTCTGGACTCATTTAAAGTCGGAAATGGCCGGAGAGCCTCAGATGGAATGGAAGGCGGTTATTACTAACTTCAATATGATTGCCATTATGATTGGCTTCGTGCTGCTTCTGACGGGCATTAGGCTACCGGCTCAGGTTAATGATGCCATAGGCTCTTTAGGCTCCATGGTGGGTGCTACCGCCATGATTATTGCCGGTATGCTGCTGGGAGAAATCGATTTTAAGAAGCTGACAACCTTTAAAGGCCTGCCCCTGGTAGTAGCCTTCCGCCTGATTATTGTTCCCCTTATTTCTTTGGCGTTATTGAAATACAGCGGTATGGACGGCTTTGTGGAGAACGGGGACATGATCCTGCTGATTACCCTTATGGCCTGCTCCACACCTTCTGCTACTACGGTAGTTAGCATGGCCTCTCTTTTCGGTGAGGATGGAGAGTATGCTAGCGCCATTAATGTAGCCACCTCAATACTTTGTATCTTTACCATGCCCGTAATCGTAGCCCTTTATCAATGGTAAAAAAAGACCTCTAAGGTCATAAGGCCTTAGAGGAAAACAATATAAGATTTTGTGTTTTATTGAGGGATAAAGGGCTTTTATATATAACTGTATTTACAGCCCTTGAGAAAAGCTAGCAAAAGCTCCTTTTTATCAGAGGATAGCTGCTTATAGCAGAGCAATAGTCTTTGTTCATCAGCAGTGAGTCGGAGCTGGCTTTGAGTAGCCTGAAAAAGCTGGGGAATGGTGTAGCCCAAAGCAGTAGAAATTCTGGCCAGCTGTTCAGTATTATGCAACGGAATCTTGTTGTTGATGAAATCTGCTAGAAAGCTGTAGGATAAACCAGTTTTTGCAGCTAGAAGTTCAAGACTTAAAGCTTGCTGTTCCATTATTTTCTTAATACGATAAGCGATGTTTTTTTCTGAAGTCACCATAATAGCCTCCTGATCTTCAAAATATGTATCATGAACGGGGAAACCTTGGCTTTGCTGCCTACATCTTCATTTTACAATACCTGTCAAATAATACAGTTAAATTAACGTCAAATATTTAAACTAAAAATCGGGAAATTGTAAAAATAAAGAAGAATATTTTTTGCATGTTTTTGTGAATTTTGTTACAAAAAAATAAGGATTTTAGTTGACAATGCTGTAGGGATATGGTATCATAATCAGGTAACAAAGCAGAAGCCATCCGCTTCTCACCTTGCGGTTTTCTCGACAGGGTTGAATAAGTATTTATTCGCGGGTGGATTGTGTCTGCCCGCGTTTTGTTTTTAGACGCTATAAAGGCTTTTAGTTGGAGGTGAATTGTTATTAGCAAGGAAACTTTGCGTATCAACGAAGAAATTCGTGCTCGCGAAATACGTGTTGTAGTAGATGGTGGCGAACAACTGGGTATTATGTCCAGTCGTGAAGCTCTGCAGATTGCTGCAGAAAGACATCTGGATCTGGTGGAGATTTCTCCCAATGCAAAACCCCCGGTTTGCAAAATCATGGACTTTGGCAAGTATCGTTACGAGCAGCAAAAACGCGAAAAAGAAGCTCGTAAAAAGCAAAAGACCTTCGATATCAAAGAAGTTAAGTTGCGTCCTGGCATTGAACAGCATGACTTTGAGGTTAAACTGAAAAATGCCGTACGTTTTCTTGAAGATGGTGACAAAGTTAAAGTTACTATCATGTTCCGTGGTCGTGAACTGTCTCATCCGGAACTGGGCGAGGTGCTGCTGAACCGCATGGCTGATGAAATGAAGGAATTAGCTGTTGTAGAAAGAGTACCCAAGCTGGAAGGCAAAAACATGATTATGATTGTTGCGCCTAAACCTAAGAAATAATAGAGGAGGACATTATTATGCCTAAGATGAAAACCCGTAGAGCTGCTGCAAAGCGCTTCAAAAAGACCGCTTCCGGTGAATTCAAACATTTTAAAAACTTTAAGAGCCACATTCTCGAACATAAATCTCCTGCTCGTAAGAGAAGCCTGCGTAAAGCAGCTTTAGTACACAAGACTGATAAAGAGCATGTAGCTAAGATGCTCCCCTATGCATAAGCATAAGCAAGAGATTAAAGGAGGATATTAATCATGGCAAGAATTAAAGTGGGCGTTACCGCTCATCGTCGTCATAAACACATTCTGGCACTGGCAAAAGGCTATCGTGGTGCAAAGAGCAAACAATTCAAAAAAGCTAACGAGACCGTAATGAAAGGTCTGTTCTACGCTCGTCGTGACCGTCGTGCAAAGAAACGCGAATATCGTCGTTTATGGATTGCTCGTATCAACGCTGCAAGCCGTGCAAATGGTCTGAGCTACAGCCGTTTCATCGCTGGTCTGACCAAAGCTGGTATCAGCCTGAACCGTAAAGTTATGGCTGACCTGGCTATCTATGATGCAGCTGCTTTTGCAAAGCTGGTTGAAGCTGCTAAAGCTGCTCTGTAATTTAGAGTTGAGAGAGGGACTTTCGCAAGGAAGTCCCTTTTTTGATATCCATTGTAAAATGAGGGAAGGCTAGTATGCTTGATGTATTAGTTAAGGCAATGGCCTTTGTGCTTACTATAGTTTTAGGCTATACCTTAAAAAGATCCGGCCTGTTTGGTAAGGAAGATTATAAAATAGTATCGAAAATAGCTATCAATATTACCTTGCCCTGTGCAGTAATTTCCGGCTTTGCCGGCTTTAAAATGGATTATTCCCTGTTTTGGGTGCTGCTGATTGGTCTGGTAAGTAATCTGATCATGATAGGTGCCGCTTTATTCCTGAC
>JAKSOK010000191.1 GCA_024405615.1 Phascolarctobacterium sp. | reverse complement strand
CTGAACCTGAAAGAAAGCGGCGTAAACGTAGTTGTTGGTCTGTATGAAGGTTCCAAATCTTGGGCTAAAGCTGAAGCTGCTGGCCTGAAAGTTATGACTGCATTTGAAGCTTCTAAAGCTGCTGACGTAATTATGATCCTGATTCCGGACGAAAAACAAGCTGCTACTTATTATAAGGATGTTGCTCCTAACCTGACTGCTGGCAAAGCTCTGGCTTTTGCTCACGGCTTCAATATTCACTTTGGCGCAATTAAACCTCCTGCTGATGTAGACGTAATCATGATCGCTCCTAAAGGTCCTGGTCACTTAGTACGTCGTACCTATACCGAAGGCTCTGGCGTTCCCGTTCTGGTAACTGCTTACCAAGATGCTACCGGCAAAGCTCATGACATCGCTCTGGCTTATGCTAAAGGTATCGGCGGCACTCGTGCTGGCGCTCTGGAAACCACTTTCCGTGAAGAAACCGAAACCGACCTGTTCGGTGAACAAGCTGTTCTGTGCGGCGGCGTTTGCCAACTGATCAAATATGGCTTCGAAACTCTGGTAGAAGCTGGCTATGAACCCGAATCTGCTTACTTCGAATGCATGCACGAAATGAAATTAATCGTTGACCTGATGTACGAAGGTGGCATGGGCAAAATGCGTTACTCCATCTCCAACACTGCTGAATACGGCGACTATGTTTCCGGCAAACGCGTAGTTGGTCCTGAAGTAAAAGAAAACATGAAACAAGTTCTGGCAGAAATCCAAGATGGTACTTTCGCTAAGAACTGGTTACTGGAAAACCAATGCGGTTGCCCCTCTTTCTTGGCACAACGTAGACGTCAAGCTAACCATCCTATCGAAAAAGTTGGTGCTCAACTGCGCAGCATGATGTCCTTCCTGAAGAAAAAATAATTTTTAGGATAGTCATTAACAAGAAAATACTAAACCCTGCTATCGAAATTGGTAGCAGGGTTTTTATATTAATTTGAAATTTTGTTAAAATATTAACAATTTTGGGTTGCTTTTTTCATTTCTTTATGATAAAATATTCAAGCTTGTATATAGTAATATATACTTCCCCTGCTCCCATGAAAAGGGGGGCCAAAGTCCAAAGGAGGAGGTGATTTCGTGAAAGCATACGAAGTCATGTACATCGTTAAACCCGTTGAAGAAGAAGCTTTTGAAGCAGTTGTTGCTAAATTTGAAGCTTTGATCAACAATAACGGTGGTGCTGTAGAAAAAACCGATCGTTGGGGTAAAAAGCGTTTAGCTTATGAGATCCAAGATCTGCAAGAAGGTCTCTACGTTCTCGTAACCTTCAATGGTACCCCTGCATGCATCAAAGAACTGGATCGTGTAATGAGAATTACCGACGAAGTTATGCGCCATATGATTATCAGCAAAGGTGAGTAATTGTGAACAGAATTATTTTGTTAGGCCGTTTAGTTCGTGATCCGGAGGTTCGCTACACCCCCAATGGCAGAGTAGTTTGCCAATTCACTCTAGCGGTTGATCGTCCTTTTGCAAATCAAGAAGGCCAAAGAGAAGCTGACTTTATCCCTGTTGTAATTTGGGGTAAACAAGCTGAAACATGCGGGAATAGTCTCACCAAAGGTCAACGTGCTCTCGTTGAGGGCCGTCTGCAAATCCGTAGCTACGAAGCAAAAGATGGTACTAAACGTACAATAGCTGAAGTTATCGCTGATCGCTTTGAGTTTATTGAACGTAAAGGTGATTTTGCTGGTCGTAGTAGCCAAGCTCCGCAAGGTTATGCTCCTGCTGCCAACACTAATAATGGTGGCAACATGGAAAGCTTCGGTTCTGCTGTTCCCTTTGATGAAGAAATTCCATTCTAATTGAAGGAGGTTATGCAATGAAACGCGAAAGAGGTAGAAGACCTAGAAGAAAAGTCTGCAGCTTCTGTGTTGATAAAGTACAAGAGATTGATTATAAGGATGTAGCTAAGCTGCGCCGTTATGTTACTGAACGTGGTAAGATTTTACCCCGTCGTATCTCCGGCACCTGCGCTAAACATCAACGTCAATTGACCACTGCTATCAAACGTGCACGCTGCGTTGCTCTGATGCCGTTCCAATGCGATTAATTCGTCGGAACTGAGCAGATAGTACAAAAACTATCAATGGCTTAAAACAGAAAATACCCTCGTACAGTAATGTGCGAGGGATTTTTTTGTCTACGCTAGCTTATTTATTAGAACTAGATTATAATATAAGTATAAATTTATAATAATTTTATAACTAGGCATAAATAAGGATTTGAGGATTAATTAGCATGTATTATGAAAATATGCAAGAGGCTATATTTTTAGAGCGGCCTAATAGATTTATTGCCCATATTGCTATCGATGGAACTCAAGAAATAGCCCATGTTAAAAATACAGGTCGTTGTAAAGAATTACTAACTAATGGTTGTAAAATCTATGTACAGCATTTTGATAGCGATAAGCGTAAAACTAAATATGATTTAATTAATGTTGTAAAAAATAATCTGCTTATCAATATGGATTCGCAAGCTCCAAATAAGGTTGTACAAGAATGGCTAGAACAGGAAAGGCCTTTTGGTGAAATAATTAAAATGAAGCCAGAATATACTTGTGGTAAATCTCGTTTTGATTTCTATTTAGAGCTTCCTAATAAAAAGATGTTTATTGAAGTTAAAGGCGTGACTCTAGAGGAAAACGGTGTAGTTTTATTTCCCGATGCACCAACAGAACGAGGCTTAAAACATGTTGAAGAGTTAATTCGGTTGAAAAAGCAAGGCTTTGAAGCAGCGATAATTTTTGTTGTACAAATGGAAAATGCACGATATTTTACCCCTAACCGAAAAACACAGCCTGCTTTCGCAGATGCATTGCAGAAAGCTAGGGATAATGGAGTACAGGTGTTGGCATATACTTGTCATGTAAGTAAGAATAGCTTAGGTCTAGCAAAAGCATTAGAAGTTAAAATATAAAAAGCTGTTAGCCTTTTGACTAACAGCTTAATTTTTATTTAAAAGCCTCCGGTAGTTGATAAACTCCGAAAATTGCACCCATCATATATAGGGCGCCAATAGCAACAACGATAAAAGCAAATAAATGCGGATAATCTTTATCTATAATGCATTTATAAATCGCACGTAAAGCAATAAGAAATAACACTCCCCATACGTAGGGATTAGTAATGGAATATGAGAAATCACTTATAGTCATAGTTTGATACTCCTTTATAAAAAAAGCACCTGAAATTACAGGTGCTTATTTTTGTGTGGTGCCTCAGCACAGAATCGAACTGTGGACACAAGGATTTTCAGTCCTTTGCTCTACCAACTGAGCTACCGAGGCATATTGGCGACCTGGACGGGACTCGAACCCGTGACCTCCGCCGTGACAGGGCGGCATTC
>JAKSOK010000190.1 GCA_024405615.1 Phascolarctobacterium sp. | reverse complement strand
TTAGGAGAAAACTATGGAGAAGCTATTAACCCTTTCAAATGGAGATGTCGTATATCACTATCAAAAAAGTCTTGTAACCCTTTTCAAAGGTAAACGTAAGGTTTTGAGTACATCAATATATAATGGTGGTTATCATGAGGATTTTAAGGCAATATATAACTATGATTGTAAAAAAGGTCCAGGCATGGGATGTGAAATGCTAGCGGAGAGCTATGTGGAGCATATGCGCCTTGTTACAGAACGTTTAGGTTTAGAGCCTGATTTTACCTCTGGTATGGGCACTGCTGCTGATATGGAGAATGTTGCAATTGCATCTTTAAGCTATAAAGAGCTTGTTGTAACGGCAGTGGTTACTGGTGGCATTGAAACTAATGGTGGTCGTGCAGGTGATCCTGCGGATTATTATAGACCCATTGAAAAACCTGATTTACATGGTACAATAAATATAATGCTATTTATAGACTGTGATATGCCACCCGGTACTTTGACGAGAGCACTTGTAACTTGTACGGAAGCTAAAACAGCGGCCATCCAAGAATTATACGAGGGAAGCAACTATTCAACAGGTTTAGCTACTGGCTCTGGTACAGACCAGACTATTATTGTCGCTAATGCCGAGAGTGAGCTTTATTTGGAGGGCTCCGGCAAACATGCTAAAATGGGTGAATTAATTGGTTGTGTTGTAAAAAAGGCGGTTAAAGAGGCTTTGGGTAAGCAATCTAATTTAACTCCTAAAAAGCAGCATAATGTATTTAGACGTTTACGCAGATTTGGCGTTACTTCAGAGGAGATTTGGCAATTATATTTAGAAAATGTTGAAAAAACTATTTGTAAACCAGAGTTTCTTTTAAAACTAGAAACTTTGAGTACTTCTAATGTTATGGTTACAGAAACCGTTCTTTATATTCATTTGTTAGATCAAATGCTATGGGGACTGTTGTCCGTTGAAGAGGTTAAGGCTTCAGGAGAAAGAATTCTCAAAGTGCTTTCTGATACATATAGTATAGAATGTGTTACTGTAAAAACTACCTCTTTGGAAGGCTTTTTAGAAGCTTGGAAAATACTTGTGGAGCATATTTTAGAAAAGCAATGTAATTATGAAATATAGAAATTGGCTATTAATATTTATTTTAATATTTACAACTTTATTTGCTGGCTGTAGTAAGGATAATAATGCTATCGATAGGGCAGATGCTACTTCGTATACAGTAAAAGATGCGCATGGCTATGTTACTGCTTTTAGCAAACCACCGCAAAAGGTTTTAACCTTTTCTATGGATGCTGACAATATAGTTTTAGGCTTTTTAAAATCTGAGCATCTTGTTGCGATAAATAGTTTGTGCGATGATCCTGTTAGTTCTAATATAACTGCTAAGGCTAAAAGGGTTAAGGAAAAACTAGTTTCTCCCTCTGCTGAAAAAGTGCTTTCTTTGAAACCTGATGTAGTATTTCTTCCAGATTGGGGAAATGCGGAAAGAGCTGATAACTTACGTGACATTGGCCTCAAAGTAGTTGTGCTTAAAGGTGCGCGTAGTATCGAAGATATAAAATACAATGTTAAGCTAGTAGGACAAGCGTTGCATGAAGAAGAAAAGGCGCAAAAGCTTCTTAGTATGATGGATGCTAAGTTGGCAGAAATTCATGAAAAGGCTGCTAAGCTAAATAAACCAAAGAAAAAGGTTGTGCTTATTTCACTCATGAAAAGCTATGGTGGTAAAGGCTGCGTTTATGATGAGATGTGTAGCCATGCTGGTGTAACGAATGGTATAAGTACTATAGGTTTACGTCATGGCGAACCATTAACTAAAGAACTACTAGTAGGTATCAATCCAGATTTGTTAATATTGCCAGTATATAATAATCATGGTTCTTATAATACGCAGAAATTTATTGATGATTATGTGTTAGATCCTGCCTTGCAGCCTATGAAGGCTATAAAAAACAAAAGCTTTTTCTTTCCAAGAGAAGGATATATATATAACATATCGCAGGATTTTGTATTTGGTGTGCAGGAAATTGCCTATGGAGCTTATGGTGATGCTTTTGCTCAGCCAGATAATCAGCATTTATCTTTAAGTGGAGAAGCCAACGAATGAAACAATTAACTAATTATTGCCCAGTAATGAATTATGCGGAAGAAATTTCTAAATATCCTAATAATTTAGCTGGGTATTGTAAAGATAATAAATTGGATGGTGTAGAACTTTATTTGTATGGAGTAGAACCTTTTACAGATCCATGTAAGCAGGAAACAATTGGTGTTCACTTAAAATATTGGCCAAGCTGGATGGATTTTTGGTATGGAAACGATAATAGATTGGAAAAGTTTTTTCCAAAAGCAGAAGATCGAAAGCAATATTTTCTTGGTGCTACCACAAAAGAACAATGGCTAGAAGTTATTAGAGCAAATATTAAAGCTGCCTTATATTACGAACCAGAATACTTAGTGTGGCATGTTGCTGATTGTGATTACGAGAGCATTTACACATGGGATTTTGCTTATGCAAGTGAACAAGTGCTTCAGGCAACAGTAGAGGTCTTTAAGGAGATTGCAGCTGAAATTCCTAAAAATGTACAAGTTCTGTTTGAAAATCTTTGGTGGCCTGGATTGAAATTAACAGAACCACTGTTAGTTGGGTACTTTTTTGAGGAAATTTTCAAACAAGGTTATGAGAATGTTGGTATTATGTTAGATACTGGGCATTTGATGAATACTAATCCTGCTATTAGAACTGAAGCCGAAGGTTTGGAATACATTATTGAGATAGGGAAAAGACTCGGATCATTAAAAAATTTTGTTCAAGGCTTTCATTTATCTTGTTCCCTGTCTGGTATTTATCAGAGAAAATTTATAAAGGAGACTAGAGACAATAAGCAATGGCAATATCCAAAAGATGCTATGAGTATTATGCATCATATAACAGCATTGGATCAGCATAAACCCTTTAAAGAGAGAAATGTTGCGCCTATAGTTGAATTTTATAATCCTCGATATATCAATCATGAATTATATTATGATAATATGGAGCAATTAGCTAAATATATTGAAATACAAAGAGTTAAATAACAGTAGTGTGACTAGAAACGAACTAAATTCGTTTCTAGTCACACTTTTTTACTAAAAAATATCTTGACTATATAGCAATTATATAGTTTATACTAAAATTTAATTAATGGTAATAATTCTTAACAAACTAGAATTAAATAGTTATATTTTTATTTAGTTTTCTATTGTTAGATAACATACGGCCATGAAAGATTGGGTATGGAAAATCTGACAAAAATATAATTTAAGGATAAGAGGTGTATTTTTATGAAAATGACAAAAGCAATGTTGGCTGCTGCTATAGCTTGCGGGACTATGGTTAGCACAGCTGCCTATGCGGCAGAAGA
>JAKSOK010000019.1 GCA_024405615.1 Phascolarctobacterium sp. | reverse complement strand
AAAGGCAATTGGGAATTTAATAAAATGATGGGTCGCTTTTTAATGCACGATAAATAATGAAGCTATATAAAGAAGAGGCTGTAGAGGTTGAAGGAATACCTGTACTGCTTCAATATAAGGATGTCTGTAACATCAATATAAAAATAAATAAGCAGGGTCAGGTCTTGGTGGCGTTGCCATATTTTGGAGCTAGGGATGAGGCCTTGGATTTTGTGAAGAAAAAGGTGCCTTGGCTGCGAAAACACTTGGCCGAGCGGGCACAGCAGGAATTACCTGTTCCTGACAATGGCTTTGACGGGAGTAATCTTTGGCTTTGGGGTAAGCACTATACGGCTGATTTTCAGCTGGATACAGAGGAACGAGTATTGCTAAAAGATGCGGTTCTGGTCTTTACCTATAAGGGAAAACTGACGGAGAGCAAAAGGCAACGGCTGGTAGAGGCTTTTTACAGGAAATGCCTGGAAGAGATGCTGGCGGTTGCTTTAGATAGATGGCAGCCAATTCTCAAGCTTTACGCCCGTAGCTGGAAGCTGCAACGCTTAAAAAGCAAATGGGGACGCTGCAATGTCTTAACGCGAGAATTGCTTTTTAATGTTTCTTTAGTTCATAGACCATTGGCTTGTTTAGAATATGTGGTGGTGCATGAGCTGGCACATTTATATGAACCAAGCCACAATGAGCGTTTTCATAGCTTTTTAGACCGATACATGGCAGACTGGAAGGAACGTCGAGCTCTTTTAAATAAGTTCATTTTTAAAGCGGAATAATTGGATTGAATTGATGTATAAAATATTGATTGCTGATGCTAAAAAGCAGGTTAGAGAAATGCTTCGCGTCAGCTTTAGAGAAAAAGATTATGAAATTATCGAAGCCGAAAACGGAGTGGAAGCGTTGCTAGCTATCTCTACTAGCAAGCCGGATATAGCTCTTTTAGAGCTGGAACTTCCGTTGTTGGGTGGCTTAGAAATTTGTAAGCAGGTAAGGAAAAATTCCAATTTGCCTATCGTATTACTTGTTGCAAAAGGTGAGAATTACAAGGGTGTAGAGGGTTTGGAATTAGGCGCAGATGATTTTTTGCTGAAGCCGGTAGCTACAAGAGAAGCTTTAGCTAGAGTACAGGCTGTCCTTAGACGTACCCATGGGGTTCAGAGTAAAAGTAATTTGGAAGTGCTTAAATATACGGGACTTGTAATAGACATGAATCAACAAACTGCCAATGCTTTTGACCATGAGCTTTTGTTGACTAATAAGGAATTAGCTTTGCTGTGGCTTTTGGCAAGTAATCCAGGTAAGGCCTTTTCCAGAAAAGAGCTTCTGCAGGCAATTTGGGGAGAGAAGTGTTTTAGCAATACGCGTACGGTTGATACGCATGTGAAGCGCCTTCGCCAAAAAATCAATGCTCCTGCTGATGCTGAATGGGAAATAAGTACCATTTGGAATGTTGGCTATAAATTTGAAATGAAATATAAATATTAACTTATAAATATAATAATGTTAAGAATGCATATTTAATTCCATAATAATACGATAATACTTGAAAAATTTGACAGAAAATGTTAAAGTATAGTATGGAGTAAAAATAGCTTATTTACAGATTGCTGAAATCTTGTTTAATAAGCCTAAATATATTTTTAGAGGATAAGGTAATATGTTTTTAAAATATGTAACACCCGATTACAGAGTAAAAAGTTTATTTGATATTACACCGAGATGGTTAAAACGTAATGGTTATACCAAGGTTGTTGTAGACGTTGACAACACACTGTTGCCTCGCGATAAAAATCTGGTTGGCCCTCGTGCTATGACCTGGATTCGTCAATGCCATCAATTAGGTATTAATATTGCTTTGATTTCTAATAACGGCGGTGACCGTATGAAAGGTATCACTCGTCAAACCAATCTTGGTTGCGTTATGCGTGCAGCAAAACCTTTGCCGGTTGCTTACAAACGTTTGGTAGAAGCTATGGGTGGCGGTAAAGTATTATTTGTTGGCGACCAACTGTTAACCGACGTTTTAGGCGCTAAATTTGCAGGTCATCCTGTTATCTGGTGTCAATCCTTAGGTGGTCAAGAGCATTTCATTACTCGTTGCACCAGAAAAATTGAGAAGTTCCTTATCAATCGTCTGAATGCTAACGGAACTATGCCCAAGGAGCGTGTACTGTAATGAAGGTTGCATTGCTTCAGCTACAGGTTTTAGAGAAGAATAAAGCAGCTAATGTTGCTCATGGTTTAGAATTGCTAAAGCAGGCTGCTAAGGACCACGATTTAGTGGTTATGCCTGAGGTTTGGATTACAGGTTATTCTTTAGGACATTTAAAGGAAGAGGCGGAGACTATAGATGGTCCTTTGCTGCAAGAAATTTGCGCTATAGCAAAAGCTAATTCCTGCCATATTGTAGCTGGCTCTGTTCCCATGGCTAAAGAAGGTAAGATTTATAATACCTCTGTGGCTATTTCTAATACAGGGGAAATAGTTAATAGCTATGATAAAGTACATCTTTTTGGCCTGTTCAATGAAGAAAAATTCTTCGCTCCAGGTCAAAAGTTTAATGCTTTTCAACTAGGTGATATTTGCTGTGGTTCTACCATTTGCTATGATTTGCGTTTCCCTGAGCTTTATCGTCATTTAGCTCTGCAAGGAGCAAAAATCATTTTCTGTCCTGCGGAATGGCCGGAAGCAAGAGGAGACATTTGGCGTCTTTTAGCACAAGCGCGTGCAGCCGAAAATCATTTGTTCCTGTTAGCCGTTAACTGCGCAGGAACCTTTAAAGGAGCTCCTTTCTACGGACATTCCATGGTGGTTGCTCCAAGTGGTAAAATACTTGCGGAAGCAGGTATGGAAGAGGAAGTAATTTCCTGTGATATTGATTTAGCTGCAATTGATAAGGTGCGTGCTCGTATTAATGTTTTAAACGATGTGCGCAAGGAGCTGATTCAGTAATGATTTTAAAAAAACTAATGACCGGAATTGTTTCCGGTCTGTTTTTCTGTTTCCAAGTCACTTATGGCGGTTTAGGAGCCGAGGCTGCTGAACCTAAGGAACCTACGAAAGATATTTTGCATATTCTTGGTTTCTATTATGGAAATGGAGAGAATATACTTATTCGTGAAGCTGAAGGCAATTTGGAGCTGTTATATCGTTACGCTCCAGAGGACAAAAGCTTTGCTAAGGCTAATCGCTACCCTATGACAAAGGTGCACTTTGATTCTTATCTCATCAATGAGGCAGGGCCCATGGGTGGTTCTGAAACGGATGTGCATTTTGATCGCGACCCTGATGGTTATGGCATTACCTGTCGTGTTGGCGGGCATATGTATACTAGAGCTTTTCTGGGCTATACAGCAGGAGAAAGAGAAAAGACCTTTGTTATAAAACAGCATACCGATGAGGAATGGGAGAATATGCTCACTGCTGCAAAGGCAGCTGTGGAGCCGCAAAAGCTGCAGCAGGGTAACAGAGTTAACCTTGTGAATGCTAATATCGTTCCAGGGCTGAAGGTTAATTCTATCTATGGTAATGTGCCTAATTTTTTTGGACATGCCATTTACGAAAATACTAATCTTTACGTTGCTCAGGAGGTTGCCGATGCTTTGACCATAGCACAGGAACTTTTGGCTAAACAGGGCTATGGTTTAGTGCTCTATGATGCTTATCGTCCTTGGCATATTAGTAAGCTGGCAACAGCTGCTTTGCCTGATAATAACAAGGATATGCTGGAAAATCCTGATAAGCAGGGAAGTAAGCATAACACAGGCTTAGCGGTTGACGTTAGTCTAGTGGATTTATCCACAGGTGAAGAAATAGAAATGATTTCTTCCTTTGATGAGCCTTCCTTTAGACAATTTGCAAGCTATGCTGGTGGTACTGCAAGACAGCGCTATCGCCGTCAGGTGTTGCGAGATGCTATGCAGGCTGCGGGCTTTAAAGGTATAGAAATGGAATGGTGGCATTTTGAACTGGGAAAAATAAATGAGTATGCTCATTTAAATATTCCTTATGCTGACCTACCTTAATGAGTTTTATAGTTTATAGCTAATTTATTTTAGAAGTTAATTTACGAGGTGATTTTGATGAACGTTTATGATTGCGGTAATGATTTAGCAAAAGCTATTCGTGAAAGCCACGAATTCAAAAAATTAAAAGAAGCTAAAGCTGCTTTGGATCCTCAAGGCAAAGAAATGGCTGATAAGTTTATCCGTTTAAACATGGAAGCTCAAATGATGCAAGCTCAAGGCAAAGAGCCTGAAAAATCCGTAACTGAAGAAATCCAAAATGTTTATAAGATTTTGGCTTTAAATAGCGCAGCTATGGAATATTTGAATTCTTTCATGCGTTTTAACATGATGATGAACGATATCATGAAAAATATCGAAGGTGTAATTAAGGAAGTTACTGAATAAGATGTGTTCTGTTGCTGTGGCAGAGCAGTTGGCTGCCTGCGTCACTAAACCCTTAAAACTTAATGAATTGATGAGTAAGCATACTTCTTTTCGCATTGGTGGTCCTGCGGACTATTTGGCTCAACCTCAAAGTGTTGCTGAGCTGCAGGCATTATTAGTGGCCGCAAAGAAGTTGGAGTTGCCTGTAACTGTTGTAGGTAATGGTTCTAATCTTTTGGTTAGAGATAAAGGCATTCGCGGACTTGTCATTAAGCTTGGCAATGGCTTGATGGACATCAAACTTGACGGCAATGTAATGACCTTTGGTAGTGGTGTATCTTTAGCTTTAGCTGGTTATAAGGCTTATGAGGCTGGTCTGACTGGTATGGAATTTGCCTGTGGTATTCCTGGTAGCATTGGTGGTGCAGTGTACATGAATGCTGGCGCCTATGATGGGGAAATGGCAAATATCGTACGTGAAATTCAGGTGCTGATGCCTAACAATGAGGTGAAAACTCTTAAAGCAGAGGAACTGGATTTCAGCTATCGTCATAGTGCTCTACAAGGCACAGATATGTTAGTTGTTAGCGTTACCGTAGAGCTTCAGGTTGGTGAAAAAGAGGCTATCAAGGCTAAGATGGATGATTTTAGTCAACGTCGTTCTTCTAAGCAACCTATTGAAATGCCCAGTGCCGGCAGCACCTTTAAACGTCCTCCTGGATATTTTGCAGGTACGCTTATTGACCAAAATGGGCTCAAAGGGTATACTGTAGGTGGTGCTCAGGTTTCGCCTAAGCATGCTGGCTTTGTAGTCAATCTTGGCAATGCGACAGCTGCCGACGTATTACAGCTGATTAAGGATGTGCAGGAGAAAATTTTTGCTGCTGAAGGTGTGCATTTGGAGCCTGAGGTTCTTATTATTGGCGAGGAATAATAGCATATTTACCCGTTTTATTTTAGCAATAAAGTAAAACGGGTTTTTGACAATTAAGAACATTAATTAGTCATTTAATTTGGAGTGGAAAATGGATTTATTAACTGTTGATAAAGAAAAATGTTTACGCTGTGGGATTTGCGTAGAAGCTTGTCCTGCTTGTATTTTAAATTTAGGTCCTGATGGTCCGGAGTGTCATTTTGATCGTGGCTGCATGAGCTGTGGTCACTGCGTAGCGATCTGCCCAGTTGGGGCTTTAGATAATAAATATACTCCTAAAGCAGAGATGAGACCTGTAACTCAACCTATGCTGGAGGAAGCTACCGCTTACGAGTTTTTGCGTATGCGTCGCAGTGTGCGTTGCTTTAAGCCTATGCCGCCTACGGAGGAAGAAATTACGAAGTTGCTGGAGATTTGCCGTTATGCTCCTACTGCAGGTAACAGCCAAGGCATGTACTACATCGTAATTCGTGATAAAGAAAAGATTAAAGCTATTACAGAAGCGGTTGCAGTATGGATGGAAGATGAGATTGCTCGTGGTACGGAAAATAAACGTTATTTCATGACAGTTCTCCGTGCTTATAGAGAACGTGGACAGGATATTATTGCTCGTAATACCCCTTGCTTAATTTTTGCTTGCGCTCGTCGTTTAAACGTGTCCGGTGTAAGTAATGCAGAGCAATGCTGGGCTTATGCAGAACTTTATGCTCCTACCATTGGCTTAGGCACAACCATTGCTGGCTTTATTGAAGCTTGCGGCATTGCTAACTATGAACCGTTGCAGGAATTAGTAGGCATACCTGCTAAGCAAAAAATCGTTGGTGCTTTAATGGTTGGCTATCCAAAATACAAATTCAAGCGTATGCCTGAACGTCAGCATTTAAAGGTTGAGTTTAGATAAGAAGTCATTTAGACATTGACAAAAAAGGAAAAAGCATTTACTATCAAACTAGTAAAAGAAAGAGTGATAGTAAATGCTTTATTTTTCTAAATTTGTAGCTCTATGGCTCTTGCCACCAGGCTTGTTTGTTTTGCTGCTATTTTTTGCTGCTTTATTTTTGTTTAGGCAGGGCAAGGCAGGTAGCTATACCTATGGCTTTGGCAAGTGCTGTCTTGTAGGTGCTGCGCTTTTATATATGCTTTCTACGGATGTGGTGGGCAGTATGCTGCTGAGACCTTTAGAATACGCCTATACGCCTCGTAAAACGGCCGTAGACGCGATTGTTGTGCTTGGGGGTGGGGCAACCCCTAATACGCCTGATATAAGCGGAAACGGCAATGTAGGGCCTTTTGCGGCCAATAGGCTTTTAACAGCTGTGCAGTTGCAACGCCAGACGGGAGTGCCTATTTTAGTTACTGGCGGAAAAGTCTTTGCTAATTCAGGTAATGAGGCGGAGATTTCCCAACGTATTTTGCTTAATTTAGGCTTGGATAAAAGTAAAATTGTTTTGGAAAAGCAGGCTAGAAATACGACGGAAAATGCTAAGTTTTCCGCTTTGCTGGCTAGTGAAAAGCAATATAAAAGGGTGTATATAGTTACTAGTGCTTTTCACATGCCTAGAAGCATGCTTAATTTTGAGAGATTCTATAAAATACAAGGCATAGAGTTGGTGCCGTATCCCTGTGATTTCATGACCAGTCCTAATTATGTGACCTCAGTATTTAGCTGGCTACCACAGTTTAATGGATTGGAAATGAGCTGTATTGCTTTACATGAATATCTAGGGATTATTGCACTTAAATTACCATAAGGGGAAGAAAGATGAATTTAGAGGCGCTGACCTTAAATTTGCAAACTAAATATTTACAGAAGGAACTGGTAGGCAGTAAGATCTATCGCGTTTTCATGCCTTCACCCCATGCGGTAATGCTGATGCTGAAGCGTGAAAGAGATACCGTAGCGCTTTTAGCCGATATGAATGGTGGTAGTCCTGCCTTATATATTCCTGATAGACTACCTGAAAATCCGGAAATTCCACCAGCCTTTTGCATGCTTTTACGTAAGCATATCGAAGAGGGGCGTATAGCAAGCATCGAGCAAAGTGAGCTGGATCGTGTCATAACTTTGGAAATAGACATGTTAGGCGCCAGCAGTAAGATTATTACCAAAAAACTGGTAATAGAACTGGCTGGTAAAAATGCCAATGTTATTCTGACTCAGGATAATGTGATTATCGATTGCCTGAAGCATGTTGGCCTAGCTCAAAGTAGCTATCGTCAGCTTTTGCCTGGAAGAGAATATACTATGCCTCCTGCGCAAAAAGGAATGAATATTCTTACAGAAGCGCCTTTGGATTTGGTGCGTGCTGCCAATAATGTACCTGCTGCTACCTTCCTGAAAGCGTTCATAGGAACGAGCCTTGGTATAGGTAAGGCCACGGCTTTAGAGTTGCTTTTAGCTGCAGATTTGTTGCCGAACATGACCCATCTTAGTGCGGAAGCAGAAGCAATGTTAGCTAAGCAAATTGAATTATTGCAGCTACGTATGAAGGATGAAAAACAAAGTGTTTATGCTCTCATAGGTCGAACTAATCAGGTTAAGACCATTCTTGTGCTGCCTCCTCAAGCTTTAGAGGAAGGAATGCGCGTTCAGGAATTTGCTGATATTAATAGCGCTATTAACTATAGCATGAGCCTAAAGCCTATTCAGTTACCGCAGCATGAGCAAATAGGTAAGCTGGTAGCAAATGAGCTTCAAAGACTACAAAAGAAGCTGCAGGCTTTGGAAAAGGATCTGGCAGCTGCTAATAATGCCGATGAGCAACGTATTATTGCAGATAGTCTCATGGCTAGCATTTACATGATAAAAAAAGGGCAGCTAAGTGCCAAAATCATGAATATCTATGACGGTGAGGAAATGACGGTGGCACTGTCTCCCGTTTTATCTCCAGTGGATAATGCCCAGGCTTATTATAAACGCTATAATAAATATAAGCGCGCTCAAACCGAAGTTGCTTTGCAACAGGAAAGCACCAAGGAAATGCTGGAATATTTGGCAAGCATTGAAGCTTCTTTGCAAACTGCTAGTACCAAGGCGGAAATTGAAGAGGTGCGTCAGGAGCTTATTAGTATCGGTTTGATTAAAGAGTTTGGCAAGAAAAAGGCTAATTTTAAACTGCCTAAATCCATGCCCATGCATATTAAGCTGAATGAGTTCGCAGAGCTTTATATTGGCAAAAATAATAAGCAGAACGATTATGTAACTTTTACTGTTGCAGGGCCTAAGGATTGGTGGTTCCATACAAAGGATATACCAGGCTCTCATGTTGTATTGAAAACAGATTTACCTGAGCCAAGAGAAGAAGATTTGGCTTTGGCTTTGCAATTTGCGGCTCATTTTAGCAAAGCAAGTACTGGCAGTAATGTTCCTGTGGATTGCGTGCAGAGAAAGTTTGTAAAAAAACCGAGTGGTTCCAAACCTGGCTTTGTTATTTTTACGAATAATAAAACTCACTATATTAATCCCGATGAACAAAAGATAGCTAAATATTTGGACAAAGTAAAATAAAAATATCCCACCTAAGCAGTTTAGGTGGGATTCCTTTTTGCTGGCAGGAAGCTATATAAAACAAAAAAACCTACCCTGAAACAGAGTAGGTTAACTTGCAAAAAATTAAGCCATAGCGTTAACTTTTTTAGCCAGTCTGGATTTTTTACGAGCTGCAGCATTCTTGTGAATAATGCCTTTGCGAGCTGCTTTATCTAATAAACCGGAAGCAGTAACTAAAGTAGCTTGTGCTTCAGCTTTAGCGTCAGTTTGAGACAAAGCAACAACTTTGCGAGCTGCGTTACGCATTTCAGACTTGGTAGCGCTGTTAGCAGCACGACGTTCTGCGTCGGTTTTTACACTGCGAATAGAAGATTTAATGTTCGGCAACGAAATTCACCTCCTGAACTTTTCTTGTACCTGAGTATTTTACCATAACCAAAAGAGTTTAGCAAGTGCTTTTTGAAAAATATTTACAAATTTATAAAACATCTTGTTATGTGTCTTAAATTTTTGTATAATATAATGTACGCAAGAAATAAGATAACAATTAAAAGCTAAGACTTTGTTTTAGATTATGCTTAAATTTTAGGAGATATTGATGGACAAGAAACATATTCGTAATTTTTCTATAATTGCCCATATTGATCATGGTAAGTCCACCTTAGCAGATCGCTTGATTGAATATACAGGAACCCTGAGTAAGCGCGAGATGGAGGAGCAGATTCTTGACTCCATGGATTTGGAAAGAGAACGTGGTATAACCATTAAGGCGCAAGCTGTACGCAGTATTTATAAAGCCCGTAATGGGGAAGAATACATGCTCAACTTTATCGACACTCCGGGCCATGTTGATTTTAACTATGAGGTTTCCCGCGCTTTAGCTGCTTGCGAGGGTGCATTATTAGTTATCGATGCAACCCAAGGTATCGAAGCTCAAACCTTGGCTAATGTTTATTTAGCATTGGATAATGATTTAGAGATTATTCCCGTTATTAATAAGATAGATTTACCTAGTGCTGATCCTGAGCATGTAAAGAAAGAGATTGAGGATGTCATTGGCATTGATGCGTCCGATGCGATTCTCTGTAGTGCTAAGACTGGCTTAGGTATTGAGGACGTTTTAGAGGCAATCGTAGAGCGCGTTCCTGAGCCTCAGGGAGAGCCGGAAGCACCTTTGAAGGCTTTGGTATTCGACTCCAAATTTGATGCCTATAAGGGCGTTATGCTGTACCTGCGTGTTATGGAGGGTACCCTGAAAAAAGGCATGCGTATCCGCATGATGGCAACTGGCGCAGAGTTTGATGTGGTTGAGGTTGGCTGCTTTGTGCCCACTATTCAACAGACAGATATTCTTGAGGTTGGTCAAGTAGGCTATTTTGCAGCTTCCATCAAAAATGTTCGCGATGCACGTGTAGGCGATACCGTTACCGATGCCAACAATCCTGCAGACCATGCCATGCCGGGTTATCGTAAAGCTACTCCCATGGTATATTGTGGTCTATATCCTGTTGAAAACTCCGATTACGACAACCTGCGTGATGCTTTGGAAAAACTGCAGCTTAATGATGCTTCCCTGGTGTTTGAGGCAGAAACCTCCAGTGCTTTGGGCTTTGGCTTCCGTTGTGGTTTCTTAGGCTTGTTGCACATGGATGTTATTAAAGAACGCTTGGAGCGTGAGTATGGCTTAGCGTTGATTACCACAGCACCTAACGTTATTTATGAGGTTGTACGTACCAATGGTGATGTGGAATTAGTAGACAATCCGTCCTTGTTCCCAGATCCTACAGTTATCGATCACGTAGAGGAGCCCTATGTTAATGCTACCATTATTGTGCCTAAGGATTATGTAGGTGCAGTTATGGAGCTTAGCCAGGAGAAACGTGGTGAATACGACAACATGACTTATCTTGATGATACCCGTGTCATGATTCACTATGCCTTACCCTTAAGTGAGATTATTTTCGATTATTTTGATAGATTGAAATCCTGTACTCGTGGCTATGCTTCTCTGGATTACGAGCTGAGTGGCTACCGTTATTCTAATCTGGTTAAGGTAGATATTTTGCTCAATGGTGATCCTGTGGATGCTTTAAGCGCTATTGTACATAAGGATAGTGCGCAGGTTCGTGGCCGTGAACTGGTAGTAAAATTACGCAGTCTCATTCCGCGTCAAATGTTCGAAATTCCTGTGCAGGCTGCCATTGGCAATAAGGTTATTGCCCGTGAAAATGTTAAGGCTATGCGTAAGGACGTTTTGGCAAAATGCTACGGCGGCGATATTAGCCGTAAGCGTAAGCTGCTGGAAAAACAAAAGGAAGGCAAAAAGCGTATGAAGCAGGTTGGTTCTGTAGAGCTACCGCAAGAGGCCTTCATGGCAATTTTACAAATGGATTAAGCGAAAGCTCTGCCTAAGGGTAGAGCTTTTTTGCCAGGTAGAAGATTATGAGAAAAGAATGGGAAGAATATCAGGCTATATATGTGCATATTCCCTTTTGCGTACAGAAGTGTCTGTATTGCGATTTTGCTTCCTATGCTAACTGCACCCATCAGGTCAAAGAACGATATGTGGCTGCTCTATGTAGGGAAATAGCATATCCTTTGAGCTTACCTGTTGCTGAACAGGCAACGATTTATTTTGGTGGTGGAACTCCTAGCACGCTTACAGTTGAGGAGATAGCTAAGATTGTGGCTGCTTTGAAAGCCAAAGGTTTATGGCGTAATCCTAAGGAGGCCACTATTGAGGTTAATCCTGGAACTGTTGATGTGGAGAAGCTTAAAGCATTTAAAGGATTAGGCTTTACTAGAATTAGTATGGGGGTACAAAGTCTCAACGATACGGAGCTCAAGGCAATTGGTAGAATACATACTGCTGAACAGGCTTTGGAGGCTATAGCAATGGCGCAAAAGGCGGGCTTTGAGCATATTAATGCGGATGTAATTTATGGCTTGCCTCAGCAAAGTCTAGAGACTCTAAAAGCAACTCTTTCGGGATTGCTTGCTACAGCCATTGACCATATTTCCGTATATGGATTGATTGTTGAAGAAGGGACGCCTTTAGAGAAGCTTTTGGAGGAAAATAAAATTAGCTTACCAGACGAGGATATGGCTGCTGACATGTATGATTTTGTACAGGAATTCCTGGGGCAAAAGGGATTTTTACGATACGAAATTTCTAATTATGCTCGCAGGGGCAAGGAAAGTCAAAGGTTGGTGGATACGGGCTATTCTCGTCATAATGATGTGTATTGGCGCTATTTACCTTATGCTGCCTTTGGAGCAAGTGCTGCTAGCTTTGATGGTTTAAATCGCTATACCAGGCCTGAAAATATTGAAGAATATATCGCCTTTACCCAAAGCCTAGGGGAAACATGCTATGAGGCTATAGCGGAGCCTTTGGATGCTGCTGAAGGCCTCAGCGAGTACCTAATGATGGGCTTAAGGCGTAGTGCTGGTGTTGATTTGGCAATGGCTAAGGAACGCTATGGCGTGGATGTTTTACAGCGCTACGGCAGGGAACTACAGCCATATATGGATTTGCAGCTGGTGGGATATGATGGGGAAACGGCAAGCTTATTTCTGACCAGTAAAGGCATGGCAGTTGGAAATCAGATTTTTGAAATTTTCGTTTAGTATGAGAATTTTTTTATAAATGATTTGGCAAGATTAGCTTTTTGTGTTAAAATAGGACTACCAATTTATATGCGCCAGAGGCTAGCCTCTGTTAGTTAAAGAAAAGGAGAAAAAACATGATTACTGAAGATACTGGCATTATTGAAGCTGTTCAAAACCATCCTGAAATTTTAGAGGTTTTCTATGAATATGGTCTGGGCTGTGTAGGCTGCATGGCTGCTCATTTTGAAACAATTGGTCAAGGTGCAGGCGCTCACGGCATCGATGTTGCAGCTTTGATTGAAGACTGCAATAAGGCTATTGCTGCTAACGAAAAAGCTTGATTTTAGCCTAAAAAATTCAATATTTTTAAATTAGAAATCCCAAAGTCATTTATATGATGATTTTGGGATTTTTTTTCGTTTTTTCACGAAAAATCTCTTGCGTTTTACTATAAAAACATTTATAATGGGGTAAAGTGGCAAAAAGTGGTGAAAGGTGGCGAAAACGATGCTTTTAGGTGAGTATGAACATAGCATAGATACCAAAGGTCGTCTCGCTATGCCTGCTAAACTTCGCGAGGGTTTAGGCGAGCATTTTGTCATCACTAAAGGTCTTGATGGCTGCCTGTTTGTTTATGATATGAATCAATGGCATTTGTTGGAGCAAAAACTCAGTGCTTTGCCTATGAGCCGTAAGGGTGCTCGTGATTTCACCCGTTTCTTATTCAGTGGTGCTTGCGAGGGTGAATGTGATAAGCAGGGAAGAATTCTTCTTCCGGCAAATCTTCGTAAATATGCTGGCTTAGAAAAAGATGCGGTTGTTGTTGGTGTTGGTGCTAGAGCCGAAATTTGGGATGCTCAAAGATGGGCTGAATACAATGAAGCTACCGCAGAGGCAGTAACAGAGCAGGCTGAAGAACTTGCAGATTTAGGTATTTAATAGGGTTAGGTAATGGAATTTCAGCATACAAGTATTTTACTTCAGGAAAGCATAGATTTCCTGATTACAGATAAAAATGGCATTTATGTGGATTGTACCATGGGTGGTGCTGGTCACAGCCGAGGCTTTGCAAGTCAGCTGGAAGCAGAAGGTTTGCTCATTGGTATAGATCAGGATGAGGATGCTATTGCTGTAGGCTCTGAAAGATTACTTAATAAATTTACCTGTAAAACTGCTGTTGCCAAAAGTAATTTTGAAAATTTCACCCAAGTTCTTGATGACATGGGTATCGACCAAATAGATGGTATATTCTTTGATTTAGGTGTTTCTAGTTATCAGCTGGATACTCCGGAGAGAGGGTTCTCCTATATGCATGACGGTCCTTTGGACATGCGCATGAATAAAACAGCTGAACTAGATGCTGCCTATATCGTTAACAACTATAAGGAAGATGAGCTGGCAGCAGTAATCTATAAATACGGTGAGGAACGTTGGAGCAAGCGTATTGCTCAGTTCATCGTTGAAGCTCGTAAAGAACAGCCTTTAACAACCACCTTTCAGCTGGTTGATGTTATAAAAAAGGCTATTCCTAAAGGTGCTCGTATCGATGGTCCTCATCCGGCGAAAAGAACCTTCCAAGCTCTGCGCATCGAGGTTAACAATGAATTAGGCATCCTTGAAGAAACCATGCGTAGTGCTGTTGCAAGATTAAAAAGTGGTGGTCGCATAGGCGTCATCACCTTCCATAGTTTGGAGGATAGAATTATTAAACAAACCTTTGCTGAATTAGCAAAAGGCTGTACTTGTCCTCCGCAATTGCCCGTTTGCGTATGTGGCAAAAAGCCTTTACTAAAAAAAGCGGGAAATATTACTCCAAGTAAACAAGAGGTTGAAGAAAATCCTCGTTCACGTAGTGCTAGATTAAGATATGCGATAAAGATTTAAAGAGAGTGAAGTTAGTAAATGTTAGCAGAGAATTACAGAGAAAATTATAATTATAAAACACCTTGGGAGCTTCAAAGAGAAGAAGCTATAAGAGAGGAACAAGCACGTCTTTTACAACGCAAGAGAGAAAAAGAATTAGCTAAGCAAGAACGTAATGCAGTAATTCGTAAGTACGTTTCTGTAACTATGTTTTTGGTTATGAGCACCTATGGTGGCATTGTTCTTCGCAGTGAAGCCTATGCTAGTGCTGGTCACCAATTGGTTACCATGAAGCAAGAAGAAAAGGCTTTGCGTAGCGCTAATGATGAATTGAAAATTGAAGTAGAAGAATTAAAAGGTCCTACTCGTATTATCCGTTTAGCTGAACAAAAATTGGGCATGTCTGTAGCGCGTTCTAACATTTACGTTAAAGGTTTATAATTTACAAATTTAGATAGAGCTGTCGAATATGATAGCTCTATTTTTATTTTGGGAAATAATGTTACTTTCCGCTATAATTTAACAAAGTTTAAAATATAAAAATGCTTCTATAATTTCTTTATAAAATTAGAAAATTTATAGTAATAATACGCTACTTATGCTATAATGATAGTTGGCATACTATGTATATTTGTTTATTTTAAGAAAAAGATTAATTTTTAGCCTAAGACAATAAGGATTGTCTAAAATGGGGGGCTGTTGAATATGAAAAAACAATTAGCTGCACTTTTGGAATTGCTTCCGAAAGCAGAGGTTATTGGAGAAACAGAAAAGGTTATTACAGATGTAACTGCTGACTCTCGTACTGTTATTGCAGGTAGTCTTTTTATATGTCTTAAAGGTGCTACTGTAGATGGTCATAAATTTTTACCGATGGCAGCAGGTAAAGGTGCTGTGGCAGCATTAGTAGAGGATGTGCCGGAGGTGATTCCTGAAGGTATGACCATTATTAAGGTTGCGGATACTCGTGCAGCCATGGAAGTGGTTACACCCTTTTTCTTGGACTATCCTGGTCGCAAGCTACGCATGATTGGCCTTACCGGAACTAATGGTAAGACAACCACTACGAACATCATTCGTTTGTTGCTGCGTAAGGCTGGTTACAAGGTTGGTCTTATCGGTACCATTAACATCATGATTGAGGATGAGGTTACCGTATCTCATAATACAACTCCTGATGTTGTAGATTTACAGAAGACTTTGGCTAAAATGGTTGATGCGGGCTGCGATTACTGCGTCATGGAAGTATCTAGCCATGCTTTAGTATTAAAACGTGTGGCTGGTATTGAGTACGATTGCGGTCTTTTAACAAATATTACTCAAGATCATCTTGATTTTCATAAAACAATGGAAAACTATCGCGATGCTAAAAGCTTATTGTTTGAGCATTTAAGCGATGGTAATAAACCTAATAAACATGCTGTCTTCAATATGGACGATCCAAGCTCTGCTATTATTAAGGCTAGAACGAAGGTTCCTGTAATGAGCTTCGGTAAAGAGCATACTAATGACATTTATCCTCTTAGCTATACTATTGGCGCAAAGGAAATGCATTTGTTGCTGATGACTCCTGTAGGAGAGATGGATTTAAATCTCAAGATTACTGGTGAATTTAACGTTTATAACGTTATGAGCGCTGTAGCAACGGCTTTAGCAGAGGGAATTTCCAAAGAAATTATTTGTGAAGTTCTAGATGGCTTTGAAGGTGTTCCTGGTCGCTTCCAACTGGTTGAAGCTGGTCAACCCTATACTGTTGTTGTAGACTATGCTCATACTCCGGATGGTCTGGAGAATGTTCTCAATACTGCTCGTGCTATTACCAAAGGTAAGCTTTGGGTTGTGTTTGGCTGTGGTGGTGACCGTGATGCCAAAAAGCGTCCTATCATGGGCGATTTAGCATTACGTTTAGCAGATAAGATTGTGGTTACATCGGACAATCCCCGTACAGAGGATCCGGAAAAAATTCTGGATGATATTTGCGTAGCATTGCAGGATATTCCTGAGGGTAAAACTGTTGTACGTATTGCTGATAGACTTACAGCAATTCATCATGCTTTAGCTAAGGCTGAACCCCAAGATGTAATTCTGATTGCTGGTAAAGGTCATGAGAATTATCAGATTCTGAAAGATAAAACAATACATTTTGACGATCGCGAGGTCGTTTTAGAATATTGGAGTGAAAAATAATGATTAAAGCGATAGATATTGCTGCTGCTACCGGAGCGCAGATGACAGGTCCTGCTGTGGAATTTACGGGCGTTACTACTGATTCCCGTGCTGTTAAGCAGGGAGAACTGTTTGTGGCTTTTTCCGGTGGTAATTTTGATGGTCATAACTTTTGTGCCAAGGCTGTTGAGCTGGGAGC
>JAKSOK010000189.1 GCA_024405615.1 Phascolarctobacterium sp. | reverse complement strand
TGTAATCTATTTGCATCTGCCAAAGCTTTAAAGAGCCTTATTTCTTCCCTATAGGTCATTTCAGTCACCTCTTGACGTTTATTATAGCTTATATATCGATAGTTGTCAATATATGAATTTAACAAGTATACATCAATGGCTCCTGAACTCGTGCAGAAGTAAGTTTTTTGGATATTTCTCTCCGAGTGGAACCATCTATGGTATTAATTATCAATGGCAGTTCTGTGAATTTTATAACAACTGTCGTAAAGCAGCATTTATTTTTTCATCTTTACTATTTAACAAAACATAATCAATGACTTTTTTTCTAGACAAAGCCTTAGAAAAGCTATTCTTGTCTAAAACTTCGAGTATTTCTACCATATCCCTCTTATTGGCCTCACTAACATTCTTTAAAAGTTTAGTATCCTTTTTCTTACGAACACTATCTTTGGGCGGGTAACCACAACCAAACTCACCGTTAAAAAGCGCCTCTAGAGTATGTTTTAGGTTAACTTCTCCACACCAGCCGAAGTTTAAGCCCAAAGGTAAGGAAACAGTATTACCTCCATTAATGCGTCCAAACAGAAAAGCATCTTGAGGTGTTGGCGCATAACCACAACAAACCTTAGGCCAAGCATTACAGGCTAGCATCATTCCTTGTCCTGAGGAACAGCCAGTAACTACAAAATCTACCGCACCACTACTTATAAGTAAGCCTATTAGTAAGGAAGTCTCCACATAACTTAAATCTGCATGCTCTTCCTCAAAAACGCCAAAATTTATGACTTCTGCCAAAGGTGCACTATGCTCAACCGCCTCATAGATCAGTTGATTTTTATCTTTCTGTGAACTTCCTTGTAGCACTGCTATTTTCATAATAATAACTCCTCGTAAACGCCCTTATTTTTAACAATTCAAAAAGCTTCATTTATAGCACATTTCCATTCCTCAGCCAATGCATCTAAAGTCATTCGGGCATTAGCAGGACTCGTAGAATGTAAATAATACACCTTAATATCTTTGCTTATTTGCTTTATGAAGTATTTTTTAAAGGCAGAGCCTGCTTTGCCGCCATTACAAATAATAGTAGTAATCCCCTGATAGTCATTTAATAAGCCAATAATATCATTAGGAATTTCTGCATTAATGTCGCTATCAAGGCTTCCCTCTCGTTCGCAATAAGCTAATGTATCCCACAGTGCTATATCATGCTTTAAGAGCATAGCTGTTTTTGCTACATAATCATTTAAAGATATATCCTCATCCAACAGCAGACACATAAGCCTCCAAAAACGATTATATGGATGAGCATAATATTGCTGTTCTGTTAAAGATTTCACGCCAGGCATAGAACCAAGAATTAAAACCTTACATTTTTTATCTATTATTGGAGAAAAACTTTTGCAAATCACTTTTCCACCTCTTAAAAACATGTTTTTATAATTATAGTGCATTAGGACTATATTTTCAACAATAGCTCCACTTTTAATACCAAAACACCCTGATCTCGTATTCAAACTGAAGTCAGTGTATTATACTTTTTAATGTATTTATGTTTCATAAAAAATTCAAACTACACTTTCGCGACTTTTTTATAACTATTAAATTTTTAGCTTTTTAATATATACAAAAGCTAGCATAATACTATCAATTAAATCTGTATTGCAATTCGATATACAAAAATGATATAATTATAACAAAGAAAGGTGGTGCTATTTATGGCAACTAAATCAGCTACAGTATTAGCTAGAATGGAACCAGAATTAAAACAAGAAGCTGAAGCTATTATGGATCAACTGGGTCTACCTGTTTCAGTTGTAATAAACTGCTTATATAAACAAATCGTATTTAAACGTAAAATTCCTTTCTCATTAGATTTACCTGATGCACCTAAATCACGTGATGCTATGACGGATGAAGAATTTAATGAAATGATGTCAATCGGTTTAGCAGAAGCTAAAGCAGGCAAAGGTTTACCAGTAGATGAAGCATTTGCAGCAATTAGACAGGAGCTATAACGCAATGGCATCTAAATATAAAGTTATAGTTACTCCACAAGCTGCTAGGCAGGTTAAAGAAACAGCTCGTTACATCAAGTATGTTCTTTGTGCTCCTATGGCGGCAGAAGCATTTCTCAAGACTATTCAGGAAAGCATTGCATCTTTAAATCAATTTCCTAACCGCATTGGTTTAGCAACAGAAGAACCATGGCATTCTTACGGAATCCACAAAATGATAATTGATAACTACCTTGTTTATTTTTGGATCAACGAAGAATGCGATTCTGTACATGTAGTAGCATTTACTCGTGGAAATCGTAACCAACGTCAAATATTAGAAGAGATAAAAATAGAATTCATTTAATTACATATTTTAGCCAAAAGGCTGTAGAAGCGCAAAACTTCTACAGCCTTTTTTCACATTCTCCTATATAATCATTTTCTATTTCAATACCTGCAAAAAATGCGAAAGTCTTTTAAGTTCGCAGTTAAAAGTAAAGTCAAGATATTCATAACCCAGTAAACCCCGATGAAAAAGACATTGCGATGTTGTTTTCATCGAAACTTTGTTGTATAATAGACATACAAACTAAATCTAATCTTTATTTTAGGAGGCAAGCAATTATGACATATATCCAACGTAACATACAGTCATATATTCTTCAAGCAGCAGAATCTTTTCCCTGTATAGTAGTTTACGGTCCTAGACAAGTAGGGAAATCTACTACTATCAATTATCTTTTTGGCGATTCTATACCTATGGTAACATTAGATGATGCAGATGACCGTAACCTTGCTATCAATAATCCCCGTTTGTTTTTGGAAAGATACAGCTGGCCGATAATTATTGATGAAATTCAAAAAGCACCTAATCTTTTAGACGAGATAAAAAAAGAAATTGACAAGCAGCGACTTGTATGGATGAAATCAGGAGCCAAGAGAGAACTAATGTATATTCTGACAGGTTCAAATCGCTTTGAATTGCAAGAAGGAATTTCTGATTCTTTAGCTGGCCGCTGTGGAATAATTGAAATGCAATCCTTGTCACAAGCAGAAAGATATAACTGTTCATACAGACTATTTAAACCTGAAATCAACGAACTGATTAAGTACGAACGCGACACAAATATACCTTATAGAACTAGAGCTACAATTTTCAACGATATTTTCAACGGAGGCTTGCCAGACGTAGTTACTGGCGCATCCCAGCGAGATATTTACTTTAAATCTTATGTTGATACCTATATAGAAAAAGATGTAAAAAAGCTAATTAGCGCCTCTAGTGAAATGCAGTTCCGAAACTTTATATCAATTGTTGCACTTCGTACAGCTCAAGAATTGCATTTTGATGAAATAGCAAAAAACGTAGGTATTGATGTACGAACTTGTAAGAAGTGGCTTTCTATTTTAGAAACATCTGGTATTATATAT
>JAKSOK010000188.1 GCA_024405615.1 Phascolarctobacterium sp. | reverse complement strand
TGGAACCTTCATACAGACCAACAACTACGTTTACGCCGCTTTCTTTCAGGTTCAGTGCATGAGCATGACCTTGAGAACCATAACCGATAATTGCTACGGTTTTGCCGCTTAACAGATCCAGATTTGCATCATTGTCATAGTAAATTTGTACCATTTTCTACACCTCTTAATAAAATTTTACACGATCAGGACTTGATATTTTCTGACCCTTGGTGGAATTTCTTCCCCTTATTTAGTTGCCATGATAGGCAGATTAACGAATGAAAACAGAGTGATAAAGTATAAAAAGCCCCTGCTTATAAGCAGGGGCGTAAATACGCGGTACCACCCTAATTTATAACTTTTACCAGTCCAACAACCAGTCCAGAATTAACGCTTCTGTAACGCACCAATCTACTAACAACGCTTTCGTTGGCGGGCTCATGGGTGATTTAATCACTTAGCAATGCTACCGATTTACACCAACCATCGGCTCTCTAAAAGCACCATTCTAAGCTTATTTCCCAATCACAGCCTATATTATATTGCATTGTTCATATTATGCACTATGTGGACATTTTTGTCAACATTTTTTATGCAAAATATATCTTTTTTAACAATTATAGTCTTTTTATAAAGCAATCTGTGATATTTTGTTTCACAAAAGTCTCATAGTCTGCCTTGTTATCTCTAATAAAGTCTTTAATTTCTCCAGCAATTTCACTATCTGCGCTTAAAATTTGAGCATACTTTGTAGCAAAAGCTTTTGCTGTTTCACTACCACAAATGTTTTCAACACTAATTGCCTCCGTAGCAATTGCTTGAGCCATCTTCTCATATAATGCAGCATTTTTAGACGCAATGAATTTAACAGTAGACATCCACAAAATGTTATTAGCTTTAAAATGAACTTTGCCTTTAGTAGCTTTCATTGCTGCTGCAGGATTCTCTAAAGCCATATCTGCATTTTTAACGCTCAAACGATAACCATAGGTTTCAGCAATATCACAATGAATTTGTAAATTATCACCTAAAGCTTGGCCATCATTTGCTGCATCAAGGCAAATTGCTGCTACTTTAATGCTATTACGTTGGATTTCGTTAGCAATTAAGCAATGTTCTTGAGGAGTCAAAACTTTACCAGGCTTAGAAATAGCAATTTCAAAATCAATATCCCAGGGAGCATTCTTCAGGAAGGTATTGTATACGTTTTGAATATGCATGATAGCTTCGCCATATTCCAAAACTATTCTATGTAATTCAGTAGGCTCAAAGGATACTTTATTGTTGCCAACCTTAAACTCAACTTTTAAATAAGAAGCATCTACTGCAGCACGGAAAACATCATTGAATTGTTCAAAACGTTTTTCTACTTGCTCATCAGAAAGCTTTTCAATACCTAAGTCAATTTTATCACTGCAGTCCAAGCCAATGGTTTTATAGCCACAAGCCAAAGCTTTATAGATATCTTCATCAAAAATAAAGCCAGAAAAGTTCTTTGCCTTTACTTGTAATTCAGCTGCGTTTGCGCCAAAACCATCTTTATAACCAGCTTCCAAAACACTCCAAGTCACTGCATCCATAGCAGAAACAAGATCTATGCCTAAAGCAGAAGAAACAGCAGGATTAATATCAATTAAAATAGGACGAATTTGTTTCTTTGCAAATACATCAGTTATGAAAGCATCTCCTGCATTTAAATAATCACAGAAGCCTACACTAGTACCTTTATTACCACAGGTAATAGGAGCAGCCCATTTTAATGCATGACGAATTTCTGCAGCATTGATAGAATTCAATGCCATAATATCTACAGTTATGCCATCTTTGGTAAAGCTTTCTTCTACCTGACGTCTTTTTAAAGGATTTTCACCACGAACAACAGTTGCGAGCTTCTTTTCGCCATTAATAATAACTAATGCTAACCAACCATTAGAGATTTCACATAAAGATTTGGCAATAACCTCACAATTAGCTTGTTTCAGAGCTTCCATTGCCAACATTTGTTTTAACGCCATCTTTGACCTCCATATAATTATACCCAAACAGGTTTATTTCCATCTATATATTATCTCTAAAAATGCCCTTCAACGCAAGTAAAAAATGCAATAATTTTAAAGAAAACTTTGTTTATCTATTATTTCCCTCTAGACATTGTCTTATAGTCTGACAATGTACCCCGCAAAATTTTATAGTTATAAACAATATCCACATACTTATCCACAGAAAAAGTGTATAACTTTATGTTTTTATTATTTCATTTTTCAATATATCCCCATTTATTGCAGAAAAACGAGCCTTTTTTACAATTATCAACATATTATACACAACCTGTGGATAACTTTAAACAGTTTTCTCTAACTTTTATCCACAGCTATGTATAACTATTTTTAGCATTTATTCTAGGAAAAACTAAGACTGTTGGTAATTATTTCCCAAAACCAACAGTCTTAATATCACAATTTGTTCGTTTTAAATATGCTTGAATTGGCTCCAACTAAAAATTGCTACGCCAATCCAAATACAGGAAAAGGTAATAGCATGTGTGGACGTAAACGCTTCTCCATACATAAAAATGCCAATTATCATGCTTATGGTTGGTGCTAAATATTGTAAGAATCCTACAAGATTTAGAGGCAAACGTTTTGCACAAGCAGTAAATAACAACAATGGTGTAGCCGTAACGGCTCCTGCGCCAATCAGATAAATTATAGTCACAGCATCATAAAGTTGATACGCATTTTTGCCATTAACGGCTAAATACCCTAAATATCCTAAGGCAAGAGGAGATATAATCATTGTTTCTAGCATTATACTACTAAACGGAGACACTTGAATAAATTTTTTCAGAAGTCCATAAATTGCAAAGCTTAAAGGAACAACAATGGATACCCAAGGCAAATAACCAGCTCTGATAACCATAGCCATGATTCCAGCACAAGCGAAGCCTACGGCAGTCCACTGTAATTTTGTAAGCCTTTCCTTTAAAAATACAACTCCTAGCAATACATTCATCATAGGATTAATATAATATCCAAGACTAGTCTCCATAATACGACCATCCTCAACAGCCCAAATAAAAATTCCCCAATTAAAGGTTATCATAACGGCTGCCAAAATCATAACCATACTACTTTTAGTTGTCGAGAATATATTTTTAGTCTCTTCTATAAATTCATCTTTCTTATTTAGGCATAAAATCAGTAAAAATACAAAAAATAATGACCAAATAAAACGATTAGCCAAAATTTCTAGAGCTGGCACATGATGTACCTGTTTCCAATAGATTGGCAATATTCCCCAAAGCCCATAAGCTCCAAGGCCATATAAAATACCTGCTTTAATTTTATTATCCATAACTTTCCCTCAAAAAATAAGATGAATTCATTATACCAAAAAGAATATACTAAGGAAAGGGTTATTAAATAAATATATAAAGATTTCCCCTGCTCG
>JAKSOK010000187.1 GCA_024405615.1 Phascolarctobacterium sp. | reverse complement strand
TGCCTATGTTTGCGGCATCGAAGAAAAACGTATTACCGAATATCTTAACGAAGCCGTAGAAAAAATCGGCACTTGGCTAAAATAAGCAAAATAAAAATCACCCTTACTCTTTAGTAAAGGTGATTTTTTTATTTATTAGTTAGATTTTTTCATTCATCCGCGGGATGCAGTGTCCACATCAGATTCTCAGCAGGATGGCACACATGAGCTTTGCTCTGTTATAAAGAGTTTCTACAACAGCATACTCTTTTAAGGTATGGTTATTAGCACCCTGTACGCCCATTGCACAAAGAGTGGGCACACCTGCAGCAGTAGTATAAGCAGAGTCACTGCCACCACCTACGTGCTTCATGTAGGGAGTACCATAGCCTAGTTCTTCGTAAATGTCTTTAACGAAATTGAAAAGCTCTTCAGTACCAGGAACAATAACTTGCGGTAAGAATTTAGCGTTGATAGTCATCTTAGTTGTAGTATCAGGAACATATTGCTTTGCTAAAGTCTTTTCGATAACCGCAATCATTTCTTCCATTTGCTCTGCAGATTTAACACGCATGTCACAGCCACACTTGCAATAATCCGGAGTAGAATTGCGAACAGTACCGCCGCTAATAACACCACAGGTAATGTTATAGCCTTTATCCAAATCTGTCAGTGCTTCCAGATCAATCATGTGATGAGCCATCTCAATAACAGCACTTCTGCCGTTCTCGGGAGCATTACCAACATGAGTTGCACGACCAAAGGTTTCAATAGTAAAGGAAAGCACACCCTTACGAGTTACAACTATGCCATTGTCCTCAAAGCCAGTTTCAAAGTTAAAAGCACATTTAGCGCCCTTTGCTTCCTCTTGAATGATTTCCGCAGCTCTGCTATAGGGATGTGCAGTTTCCTCATCACCAGCTAAGACTATCTTAAAGCCATGCTTGTTATAGCCTAAGCCAATCAAAGTACGCATAACGGTAATCAGAATGGTGTCGCCACCCTTCATATCCAAACAACCAGGGCCATGAGCCAAACCTTGAGCATCAATAGTAAAAGGACGTTCTTTAGCCTCGCCTACTTTATTGAAAACAGTATCCATGTGACCAGTAAAGAATATAAAATCCTTAGAGCAATCACCATACTCTGCAATCAAAGTATTTCCAGCTTCAGTAGCTTCTACCTGACGAGTCTTAAAACCAATAGCCTTAAGCTCAGCTTCGATACGATCTGCAACGGCATCCACCCCAGCTTTATAGGTAGAACCACTATCAATATTAACTAAATCACCCCAAAGCTTAAGCATTTGCTCATGGCTTTGGTCGATAATAGCAAAAGCTTTTTCTTGCATAATTATACCTTCTTAAAATTAACTTAGAAGCTAAATACTATACCAACTATAGCACTTACTACAATATAGAAAATAGGATGCTTCTTAAATTTGTAAATAGCAAAATAAACAACAGCGAAGAAAAGAATCTTCTTAATATCAAAAAGATCCATTAAAACGCTTGTTTTCTTGTATAAATCCCAATGCAGCATAAAAGCATTCATCGTGATAATACCTGCAGCAGCAATCAAACCGGTAACTGCAGGACGCAGTCCATAGAATGCAGCATCTACATAGGGATTTTGGCGGAATTTTGCCAAAGATTTAGATACAAGGATAACTATAATCAGGGACGGAATAGTTTCACCCAAGGTTGCCAGAATGGCACCAGGAACACCAGCAATACTATAGCCAACATAAGTTGCCATATTAATACCAATAGGACCAGGAGTGGATTCACTTACAGCGATCATATCAATGATATGTTGTTGGGTAAACCAGCCAGTACGTTCACCCAATGCTTGCAGGAACGGCACAGTTGCCATGCCACCACCAACCGCAAACAAACCAATTTGGAAAAATTCCCAGAATAATTGGAGGTAAATCATTTTTTCGCCTCCTTCTTTTTAGGAGCTAACATGATTCCGATAATAGCAGCAGCTACCACAAGAAGGATAAGATTCACATTTGTCCAAACAGTTAAGCCAATCATAATAAAGCAAAGAGCATAACCCACTAAGTCCTTGACACCTTTCTTCCACATAGCAACCACGGCATCTAAAATCAAGGCAGCAACACAAGCACTAATGCCCGCCAAAGCATGACGAACAATAGGATTATCATGGTAGTTAGAAAGGCAAGCTGCAATTAGAGATATAATCATTAAACAAGGGCTAATCATTCCCAAAGCAGCTGCAACAGCTCCCAAAGATCCTTTATGTTTATAACCTATAAAAACAGAAACATTAACTGCAATAATACCAGGCAAACCTTGGCTTAAAGCATAATAATCCATAATGGTTTCTTCATCTACCCATTTGCGGTTTTGTACAATTTCGCGACGCAAAATGGGAAGCATAGCATAGCCGCCACCAAATGTAACAGCGCCCATTTTGAAGCATACCATATAGATATCTAATAATTCAGTGAGCATTACTTAAGACCCCTTACCAAACAGCGATAGACCCATCTGCTCTAGGTTCAGTACCGCCTACAAGAGTTCCATCTTCACGTTGCCAGATAATTTGGCCACGACCCATGGACAGATTTGTATTTAAGATTTCAACTTGATGTCCACGTTCTGCTAAATCATAAGCAACATGAGCATCAACCTCACGCTCCAGTTGAACCTTCTTTCCGCCAACCCATTGGAAACGCGGAGCATCCAAAGCTTCTTGAGGATTCATATGATAATCAATAGTGTTAACAACGACTTGTACGTGACCTTGCGGTTGCATAAAGCCACCCATTACACCAAAAGGACCTACAGGTTTGCCATCCTTGGACAGGAAACCAGGAATAATGGTGTGGTAAGCTTTTTTACCGCCTTCCAGATAGTTGTCGCTTTCCGGATCCAGGCTAAAGTTTGCGCCACGGTCTTGCAGGGTAATACCAGTACCAGGAACTACGATGCCGGAGCCGAAACGATTATAGTTGGATTGAATGAAAGAGCACATATTACCTTCAGTATCTGCGGTACAGAAATAAACAGTACCGCCGCAAGCAGGGTCACCAGCTTCAGGCATAACTGCATCATGACCAATTAAAGCACGACGTACATCTGCATAACGGTCGCTCAGCATATCTTCAACCTTTGTCTTCATGAAACGAGGATCAGCAACAAACTTTTTAGTATCAACGAAAGCCAGCTTTACAGTTTCTATAATCTTATGATAGGTGTCTGCGCTATCTCTATCAGCACTCAATTCCATACCCTTCAGCATGTTCAGAGCCATGAGAACTGTGATACCATGACCATTAGGAGGAATTTCAGAAACAGTGTAGCCCTTGTAATCAGTAGAAATCGGCTCAACCCATTCTGCACGGTAGTTTTCGAAATCGCTAGCAGCCAGATAACCGCCAGTTTTATCGGAGAATTCTACCATTTTCTTCATTAAATCGCCACGATAGAAGCTTTCGCAATC
>JAKSOK010000186.1 GCA_024405615.1 Phascolarctobacterium sp. | reverse complement strand
TTCAAGAAATATGTTAAATCATCTTCGCGAGTAATACGTCTACCAGCGATAATCTCTTTTGCTAAAGTAATGGGATCAACAGTAATAGCTTTCATTATATTCCTCCGATGGTTAACTGCGTATTGTATATGGTTAACCTACAATACATAATTGTAGCCATTTTCGATTCCATTGTCAACCCATTTTTATATTTAGTTAACTATCAATGCTAGTTAACTAAATAACATTACCATTTCAACTATTTTTTTATTTATCCATCATAGATTTAAACACGCCAGTCTTCAACAGCAGACCAGCAATAATACTACCACCAATAGTACTTACCAGAAAGGGCGGCACAAAGAACCATGCTGCAGCTTTACTACCAAGAACGGTAGTAGCAATAACCCAAGCAACCAAGCCACCAATAATCCCTGTACCAACGACTTCACCAGCCATGGCAGCGGGAACTTTGCGAATATGACTATAAGTCACACCTGCTAACAGTGCACCAATCATACTACCAGGAAAAGCTAACAAAGAACCTGTACCAAACATGTTGCGCAAAGCAGAAATAACGAAAGCAATACAGGTTGCATACTCTGGTCCTAGCAAAACTGCACCAATAACATTAATGGCATGCTGAACAGGGAAGCACTTAGAAACACCTGCCGGAATATAAATAAGATGGGCACTCAAAGTACCAATAGCAATTAAAAGTGCAGATAAAGTTAATGCTTTAGTTTTCATAAAAATCCTCCTTAAAACCAAAAAAGCTCATGAAGAAATCACACCCGTGGTGGTGTGCCCCTTCATGAGCCTTAGTCTCACTCTAAAAAGTTTTATTAACTTGTAGATTTATTATAACACCTTATTTAGCTTTTGGCAAGTCCCGAATATATTCGTATATATTTTATAAAACTTGGCTTAACCAAACTTAGGCTCGAAACCAATAATATCTTTTACGACCTCAGAAGCAATGATTAATCCAGCTACTGAAGGAGCGAAGGCTGTACTACCTGGTACAGGTCGACCGACAGTTCCCTTGCTTTCATCACTAGTTGCAGGAGTCAGCGGCACCTCCTTGGAATAAACCACCTTGAGACGCTTTACATTGTTCTTTTTCATGGCTTGGCGCATAACTCTAGCTAAAGGACACACAGATGTCTTGTAAATATCCGCCACCTCGAACATGGCAGGATTTACCTTGTTGCCCGCACCCATGCTACTCATGACCGGTACACCTGCTGCCTTAGCCTGCAGAATAATAGCAATTTTAGCAGTCACTGTATCCACCGCATCTACCACATAGGTATATTGGCTAAAATCAAAGTCCTGCTGATTTTCAGGTAGGAAAAAGCATTGGTGCAGTTCTACCTGAGCCTCAGGATTAATGCTCAGAATACGCTCCTTCATGACCTCTACCTTGGGACGTCCAATGGTAGCCTGCGTGGCAATAATCTGACGGTTAATATTAGTAATACTAACATCATCATTATCTACCAAGTCAAAGGCACCTACACCGCTTCTAGCCAAAGCCTCAGCCACATAGCCACCTACGCCACCAACACCAAAAATAGCAACTTTAGCAGCAGCCAGTTTCTCCATGGCTTCTGCACCAAAAAGTAATTCTGTTCTTGCAAATTCTTTTTTCATGATTATTCTCGCTTATAAGATTTTCACCGTAAAAGCCAATGTTTTATCCACATAAGCCAACAGCTGATCATCCTTAGTATAGAAGGAAACTAATTCGTTGGCATACACCTTATGTAAAAAGCTAATACGCCAATCTAAGCTATCTAAGCCTAACTTTTCCTGTAGCCAACAAGCCATACACAAACCGGGCACAATGGGATGTTCTCCCTTATGAATAATATTTTCATCCCCAGTATAAGCCACATAGTCAGCAATTTCCTGAGGTGTGAAATAATGGGCAAACAGTAATCTTCCTTCGGGAACATTTTCTTCAACTAGATTATCGGTAGTATTCTCTACAGGAAGAATCAAAAAGGTACGCAAGCGCTTCAACACCGTACCGAAGGCACTAGCACCCTCCACGTCCAGAATTGCTTTACGAGCTTTACTGAGCACTGTTTTATTGGTAAAATGGACGGCACTACCTTTAACATGAGCCTCAACTCCTGCCAAAATCCAACCGCCAAAGAATTTTTCATCATTATTAGCTAAAGCACGTGCAAGCTGTAACATTTTCTCTCTCCTTAAAACAGTCTCGCTAAATAAACTCCTACGGTTGCTGCCAACAGACCTAAGATTACGCTACCACCAGCATAGCCAAAGGCTTCCAGGAGTCTGCCACTACTAATCAGGGAAAAGCTTTCATAGCCAAAAGAGGAAAAGGTGGTAAAGCCACCTAAAAAGCCCACACATAAAAGCAGACGCCAAGCGGCAGCTAGCTGCTGCTTTTCTACAATTAAGGTCATTAACAGTCCCATGAAGAAGCAACCTATAATATTTATGACAAAGGTTCCGTAGGGTAAGCTATTACCAAGAGCCTTACCTACAACATTACCTACAAGATATCTACTTACGGCACCACAGGCACCGCCTAAAGCAACTAATAAAATTTGCATTTTTACTCCCTTTTTCCAGGTAAATTCAAAGCAATAATGGAACCCACAACCAAAAGAATGCCAACTAGCTTCAGCATAGTCAAGGATTCAGCAAATAAACAAACACCTACCACGGCAGCCACTACTGGTTCAATGGTAGCTAGAATGCTAGCCTGCCCAGCATCCACATATTGCAGGCCCTTAGTATAAAGAATATATGGAAAAACTGCACATACAAGCCCTAATCCTAAAGCACCTTCAACAGTTCCCCAGTTCCAGGTAGCAGTGCAATGACTATAGTCTGCCAAGGGTAAGGAAGCTAGAAATGCAAAGTAAAAGGTATATGCAGTTATAGTAACGCTGGAATATTTTACCAGTGCGTATTTGCCAAAAATACTGTACATAGCATAGCCGATACCACTGCCTAAGCCAAAAAGAATACCTTGCAGTGACAGATTTAGTTCACCGGTTAAAGCCCCCGTAACCATACCACATCCAAGGAAGGTCGCTACTAATGCTACGCCCTTCATAGCCGTAAAATGCTCCTTAAAAAGCACCAAAGACATAAGCATAACGAAAGCAGGAGCCGTATAAAGCAGAAGTGCCGCAACTGCGAGGGAGCTGGCCTGAATACAACTAAAATAGCAGTAATTAAAGAACGCAACACTAATGATGCCCGTGCCAACAAACATCCAGCAATCTTTAAAGGCTATTCGGAATTGTTCCTTACCTAGCTTAATCAGCACTGGCGTGATGCAAAGAGAGGAGGCAAGCATACGCAGATTGACGATTTGCAATGGGGTAAAGCCTTGAGCTGCCAGCATCCTAACAAAGATGCCAATTAACCCCCATAGTGCCGCCCCTATGATAATATATATATAAGCTTTTGTTTTACTCAATTATTTTCTCCTAAA
>JAKSOK010000185.1 GCA_024405615.1 Phascolarctobacterium sp. | reverse complement strand
TATAGAGTAAGAATTTTTGCTGAATATTTATTCTAAAATATGTTAAAATACAAAGGAGAGATTATTATGGTAGACGCACGTGGTTTAAGCTGCCCTTTACCGGTTGTAATGGTTAAGAAGGAGGTTGACAAGCATCAACCTGCCGAATTGGATGTACAGGTAGATGCCATGGTTTGTGTAGAAAATGTTACTCGTTTCGCTCATAGCCAAGGTTATGAAGTAACCGTTGATGAAGTAGACGGAGAATATACCCTGCATTTAAAAAAATAAATGCAGGAAGTGGCTTTCAGTTTAGAATACACTAAGATATAAAGAGGTTACCTATGGAAAAAATCTTCAAGGCTTTGGAAAAACAGTTAGCAGCAGGACAGGATTCTGTTCTTGTGACCATTATCGACCAGGCTGGTTCCACCCCTCGCGGCTTAGGAACGCAAATGCTTGTAGGTGCTAAGGGCATACTGGCAGGTACTGTTGGCGGAGGTGCAATTGAACAGCGGGCAATTCAGCACGGCGTGGAGCTGCTTGCCACAAAGCAAGCCGAAGTTTGTGCTTACGATCTCAGCGGTGCTAACCATAGCGGTTTAGGTATGGTTTGCGGCGGTGGAGTTACTCTGCTTTTTAATGTGATTGCTGCGGAAGCCTCTGCTTGGAAAGATATTCTCGAAGCTATACTCCAGTGCTTTGAAAAAAATATTCCTGGCTTTTTGGTACAGGAGCTTGCATCGGGAACTACAGCCTTATTAGATGAAGCAGGAAATCTGCTTGCTGGCAAGTTGATGGCTTTAAGCGTGCAGGATATTGGTTATGGTGGAAAGACAGTGGATGGAAGCTTTGTGCTTCCCTTGGAGGTTAAGCAAAGAGTTATCCTTTGTGGCGGTGGGCACGTAGCTCAATGCTTAGTTCCTGTTTTAGCTTCTGTAGATTTTCAGGTGACGGTCGTTGAAGCAAGACCCGAATTTGCTCGTAAAGAGCTTTTCCCTTTAGCTAAGGAGGTGCTTCTGGTAGATTATACGGATTTGGAATCCTATATAGCTTTGAAGCCTAACGATTTCTTTGTTATTATGACTCATGGGCATGTGCATGACTATACTCTACAAGAGCAGCTTCTGCGTAAGGATTATGCTTATATTGGAGTTATGGGTTCTAAGCGTAAGATTGCTTCTGTTAATGAGAGATTGACGGCGGCAGGTGTCTGCCAAGAGAAAATAGCTAGTGTACATACTCCCATTGGCGTAAAAATAGATGCAGTTACTCCTGCGGAAATTGCTATTTCTGTAGCTGCTGAGTGTATTTCCGTAAGAGCTGCGCTAAGACAGAAAAACATAAGCTTTTGTCCTAGCAGCTTGTGAGGTGCAAAATGAAGCCTGCGATTAAAGTCTTAATTATAAGTGATGATGGAGAAAAAATTTTTGGCGAAGGTCCCTATAGGCTTTTAAAGGCGGTTGAGGAGACAGGCTCTTTGCGTCAAGCGGCAATGAGCATGGAGATGGCCTACACTAAAGCTAGAAAAATTCTTCGGAATGCAGAAAAAGGATTTGGAGTAAAATTGCTCATTCCTACTACCGGAGGCGTTCATGGTGGGGGAAGCGTACTTTCGCCAGGGGCCAAGAATATTCTGGAAAAATATGAGCTTTTTAGAAAGCGAAGTAGGGAAGCTAATGAACAGATTTATAAGGAAATCTATGGTGCGCAGGATGGGGAAAGTTCTAGATAGCATAGTGGAAATTTATTTTAAGGTGGCTGCTTATGAGTGATGAGAAGATTATTGTTGGCTGTATAATTATGGCTTCTGGACAGGGGAAACGCTTCGGCTCCAATAAGCTAATGGCGGATTTTTGTGGTGAGCCCTTGCTAGCCGCAAGTCTTAAGGTAACAGAAAATTTATTCTCGCAAAGGTTCGTAGTTACCAAGCATAAATCAGTAGCGGATTATTGTGAGAAGAATAAAATTGATTTTGTTGAGCATACTTTTCCCAATCGCAATGATACTATTCGTATCGGCCTAACCTATTTAGAACATATTGAACCCAATGTTACCCATTGCCTCTTTGCTATGGGGGATCAGCCACTAATACAAAAGGCAACTTTGGAGAATTTGCTGGCTGCCGTACAAAAGGAACCGGAATACATTTGGCGGCTTGCTTCTGAAACTACAGTTGGAGCTCCTGTGGTGTTTCCTAAACGTTTTTTTTCTGAGTTAAAGACTCTGCCTATTGGCAAGGGTGGAGGTGTACTCCTGAAAAAATATGCGAATCAGGTACACACGGTTCCTGTACTGAGCGATGAAGAACTTTTAGACGTGGATACGCTGGAAGACCTGCGAAAAATAACTGAAATAAAACATTCCTTATAGGCATAAAATGGAGTAGTAAGCTGCTCCATTTTATTTTTTTCATACATGTGAAGAAATATCTTTACAACTTTAGTTCTTTAAAGTAAAATGTAATTGTATTTTTGAAGTCTTTGACTTCTAATTTTTTATTTTGCGAGGAGAATTATGTCAAAAAATTTGGAGCTTAGTAAAGCCGCTTACGATTTTGAAGCAAAAATGCCTTTGAGCCAAGCAATACCACTTGGACTGCAGCATGTTTTAGCAATGTTCGTAGGCAATTTGACCCCGTTGTTGATTATTTGTGGCGCTTGTGGTATTAAAGGCGGCACGGACCTAGCTGATTTACAAATTGCCTTGCTGCAAAATGCCATGACGGTAGCAGGCCTTGTAACGTTGGTTCAGCTGTATTCAATTGGACCCTGTGGTGGTAAGGTCCCTATTATTATGGGTACCAGTTCAGGGTTTATCGGTGTATTTAGTAGTGTTGCCCATGTTATGGGAAATGGTGTTTTAGCCTATGGCGCTATTATGGGTGCTAGTATTATAGGCGGTGTTTTTGAAGGTGTTTTGGGTTTCTTCCTAAAGTATCTGCGCCGGTTCTTCCCGTCCGTAGTAACCGGTACCGTTGTATTATCCATCGGCTTGTCCTTGATTGCCGTTGGTATTAATTCCTTTGGTGGCGGTAGAAGTGCTAAAGACTTTGGCTCCATGGAAAATATAGGCTTAGGTCTGTTTGTATTAGCAGTCATCCTTTTCTTTAAGCATTACACTAAGGGTTTCTTCGCTTCTTCATCTATTTTGTGGGGAATCATCTGCGGCTACATAGCTTCCATTGTCATGAGCTTTGTGCTTCCTACAACTGGAGTTACAGCTAAAGGCGTTACATATACTAAAGCTTGGGTCATCAACTGGGATAAGGTTGTTTCTTCTAGCTGGTTTGAAATTCCTGCCTTCATGCCCGTTGATTTAGTTTTTGATATGCGTGCAATCGTTCCGGTATGCATTATGTTTATCGTTACCGCAGTTGAAACTGTAGGCGATATTTCTGGTGTTATGCTCGGTGGTATGGATCGTGAGGCTACCGATAAAGAGCTTGCTGGCGGTGTAATGTGTGACGGTTTAGGTTCTACCTTTGCAGCAGCTTTTGGTGTATTGCCCAATAC
>JAKSOK010000184.1 GCA_024405615.1 Phascolarctobacterium sp. | reverse complement strand
CCATGCTCACGCGTATAAGCCAGCACATATTTATCCGCCGTTTGATAAGCCTTAACCTGTAAAATTATTGCATCGTCAGAAATTATCTCTGCCATTATTCCTTGTATCCAAACTGCTTTAACGCCTTATCCTGATTTCTCCAATCCTGCTTAACCTTAACCCACAGGTCTAAGAAAACCGGACAATACAGCAAACCTTCAATATCCTTACGAGCCTGCTGACCAATCTTTTTCAGCAGACTTCCTTTAGCACCAATAACAATGCCCTTTTGGGATTCACGCTCTACAAAAATCGTTGCGCGAATGTAAACATTGCCTTCTTCGCGTTCCTTAAATTCTTCTACTTCTACAGCGATAGCATGAGGAACTTCATCTCTCGTCAAACGTAAAACCTTTTCACGAATCATTTCTGCAGCAATTACACGTTCAGGTTGATCAGTGATTTGGTCTTCATCATAATAACCAGGACCTTCAGGTAAATGCTTAGTGATTTCGGCAACTAAATCAGGAAATTCCCCATCATTCAGCGCAGAAACCGGAACAATAGCAGCAAACTTGTAGAGCTTGCTATAGCCTTCCATGATTTTTAACAAACGACTCTTATCTTCAAGCTTATCAATCTTATTGCAAACTAAAATTACAGGAGTCTTAATTTTATTCAACAAACCTAAAATATAGTCTTCACCAGGGCCTTTTTTCTCAGTTACATCAACCACGAACAGTACGACATCTACTTCTTCTAAAGAGCTTTCAGCCATACGGTTCATGTACTCACCAAGCTTATGATGGGGCTTATGAATACCAGGTGTATCTAAAAACATAATCTGTGCATTATCGGTATTGAGGATGCACATGATTTTATTACGAGTAGTTTGTGCTCTATCGGACATAATAGCAATTTTCTCGCCAATCAATCCATTCATAAGTGTTGACTTGCCTACATTAGGTCTACCTACAATAGCTGCGAAGCCAGCATAATGCTTATCACTCATAGTTTCCATCCTTTTTTAATGTACGCCTTCAACGCGTCTCTCATCAAAGTTTTCTTCCGCAATACCTAAAACACGTAGTGCCTCTTCTTCTTTTTGACGCATGATTTTTTTATCTTCAGGTTCTATATGGTCGTAACCAAGTAAATGCAACAAACTATGTACTCCGAGATAGAGAATTTCTCTCTCTAACCCATGACCAAACTCTTCACCTTGGCGTTGAGCAGTTTCTGCGGAAATAATGATATCACCTAGCAAATGCTCTTCCGGACCACCAATTAAGTCTGGCTCATCACTATCCTCCAGATCGTCATCTAAAGCGAAGCTAATAACATCAGTGGGACGATCAATACCACGGTAATCACGGTTTATTTCATGAATGGCTTCATCATCAACTATGGTTACATCTATCTCTGCGTCATCAGTCAGATCATGCAGCTTAGCCACAACATTCAAAGCATCATGAAGACGTTTTTCAATGTATTCACCTAATTCAACTTTATCCTGATCGTTCTCAAAATATATAATCATCTTTTCTCCAATATCATAAAACTTACTCCAAAGCTTCCAATTTACTAGATAGTGCTTGTAGTAGAGTTTTCCTGTTTTTTCTCAAAACGCTCGTAGGCTTTAATAATACTACCAACGATTTCATGACGCACTACATCATGGTCATTAAACTTAACAACACCTATGCCAGGTACTGAGCTTAAAATACGTGAAGCATCGATAAGACCGCTTCTTTTACCAGAAGGTAAATCTATTTGGGTAACATCACCAGTAATAACCATTTTACTGCCAAAGCCAAAGCGAGTTAAAAACATTTTCATTTGTTCAGGAGTAGTATTTTGGGCTTCGTCAAGAATAATATAAGCTTCATTAAGAGTGCGACCACGCATATAAGCTAAAGGAGCAACCTCAATGGTACCTTTAGCTAAATACTTTTGGAAGGTTTCCTGTCCCAACATATCATATAAGCCATCATAAAGAGGACGTAAATAGGGATCTACCTTATCCTGTAAATCACCAGGCAGGAAGCCTAAACGTTCGCCAGCCTCTACCGCTGGACGGGTTAAAATAATACGCTCAACCTCTTTGCGCTTTAAAGCAGCCACAGCTAAAGCTACAGCCAAATAGGTTTTGCCAGTACCTGCAGGACCAATGCCTAAAGTTATAAAGTTTTTGCGAATTGTTTCTACGTATTGCCATTGACCTAAAGTCTTTGCCTTTACCTGACGTCCACGATTATTAACAATAATCGTATCTGCATACATACGGTGCAAGCTTTCCTGTTTGCCTTGTTTTACCATATAGATGCTATAACGCACGTCATGGGTAGTCAGGGGCATACCTTGACGATAGAGAAAAAGCAGCTCGTCAAATAGCTCTAAAGCTTGCTGTACAATCTCTTCTTTACCAGATACATTTATAGTTGTACCGCGGTCAACAATTTTGCAGTTAAAGGCATTGCGCACCAAACGCATAAATTCCTCATTACGACCACAAATACCTACCATTTCCTGTTGGTCAACTGTCTCTATACTACGCTCTATCTCTGCCAAATTTACAAATTCTCCTTTAACGCACTCTTGGATTAACGTTTCTCAATGGTAACTTTTTTAATAATAACCGGCATAATAGGTCTATCCGCAGGACCGGTTTTTACAACGCCGATTTTGTAAACAACTTCCATACCCTTGGTAACTTTACCAAAAACGGCATGTTTACCATCCAACCATTTGGTAGGAACTAAAGTAATGAAGAATTGGCTACCGCCAGTATTAGGACCTGCATTAGCCATGGACAGTACGCCCGGACCATCATGCAACAGCTTGCTGCTGAATTCATCTTTAATCTTATATCCAGGACCACCAGTACCCGGCATACCTTTTACTTCTGGTTGTTTAGTCAAATCATTAACATCATAACGAACATTAGGACAACCACCTTGGATCATGAAATCTTTGATAACACGATGGAAAATCAGGCCATTATAATAGCCTTTATTTGCTAAATCAATGAAGTTTTTAGAGGTATTAGGCGCATAATCTGTAGCTAATTTAATCTCAAAATTGCCCATATTAGTCTCAAAAACTGCAGTTGCAGGCTCAGCCTTAGGTGCCTCAGGTGCTTTTTCACTACCGCACGCAGTAAAAGTAAACATACATAAAATCAACATGCAAATCCATATGATTCTTCTCATAATGATAATCCTCCTATTGTAAAACACATAATAAATATCCCATATAAATTAAAATACTGTAGCTTAAAAATAGTTACAATTAATAGTTTATTATAACATGTATTTTCTTTTCTGGCAAAGAGTATTGTGTAAAAACGTATTTCATGCTAAGATGTCTGTAGTTAAAAGCTCTAAGAAACGGAGTAAATACTTATGGATAATTTTTATACTCAAGGCCCTTTAGGACCTATTGAATGTATTATTGAACATAATAAAAGTGATTTCAACGCTGTTCTCATCATGAGTCATGGCTTTAGAGGCAGTCGCGAAAGCAGTGGCTATGCTAAAGGTACTGCAGTGGCGGCTTCAACCTATTGTGATGTAGTACGCTACAATTTTACAGGGACCCAAAAACT
>JAKSOK010000183.1 GCA_024405615.1 Phascolarctobacterium sp. | reverse complement strand
ATTCCCTCTAAAGGTTGGAAACCATTTTCAGGTAATGCTGCAATAAACGCCTGAGTATATGGATGTTTAGGTTCTTCCAAAACTTTATTACCGAACTCTAGAATCTGACCTGAATACATAACAGCAATATTATCGCAAAGCTTTTTAGCCAACTGTATGTCATGAGTAATTATCAGCATACCACAATCATATTCCTGTTTAATGCGCTGCAGATTTTCATAAACAACCTCTGCTGTAGTCTCATCCAAGCCTTTTGTAGGTTCATCAGAAAGAATCCAATCTGGTTTATTAAGCATACTCATAGCACAAAGCACGCGTTGCTGCATACCGCCTGAAAGTTCAAACGGATAGGCAGATAAAACACGCTCTACGTCTTCAAGACCAAAAGCCTTAAGACTAGCCTTAATAAGTTCTAATGCGTTAGCTTTATCTCCAACTGCATCCATCATCTGCTTTTTTATTATCCTAGTTGGATTCATAGATTCACTGGGATTTTGAGGAACGATTCCCATAATTTTCCCGTGATAATTCGCGGGTAGCTGTTCTAGTAAATTACAGTTTAGGTATTTTAATTCACCAGATTTATGAACATTATCTGGGAGGATTCCCAAAACCGCTTGTCCTAAAACAGATTTACCACAGCCACTTTCACCAATGACGGCAGTATAAGTTCCTTTAGCAAACTTCACTGTGACATTATCAACAGCTTTTACAAAACCAGCTTCACAGGGAAAATATACAGCTAGGTTTTTTAGCTTAAAATCTCCTACCATTTACGAACCTCACTAAATCTTACGTCCAATCTATCCCGCAAGGCATCACCTAAAACATTAATACTATATATCAATAGAAAAATAAACATACCTGGGATAATAATAAGGTGCGCTGAACTTCTATAATACATGATTGCATCATTAATCATAGTACTCCAGTCAGGAGTAGGCGGTTGCACCCCTAAACCTAAAAAACTTAAACCTGCAACTGAAAGAATACCTCTACCAACGCGAATAGTAAAAAGAACTACCAGCTTGTTAAAAAGATTAGGAAGAATATGGCGCACAATTATCCTAAAATCTGAACAGCCTAGACAGCGAAGGCCTTCAATAAATGGTTCTTCCTTAAGGCCAATTACTTCTGCTCTAACAATACGGGAAAAGCCAGCCCATGACGTTATTACTAAGGCTAAAATTAGGCTTTCAATACTAGCGCCCATAACACCTGCAATAGCAATCATAAAACAAGCACCTGGAATTCCCTGAAAGATATTACTAATGATAGTTACGCATATATCTAATTTCCCGCCATAATAACCACTTAGAATACCAACTGATAGTCCTGCCCCTAGCGATAATACAGCAGCAGCTAAAGAAAGTAGCATTGAAGCTCTACCACCATAGAGAATACGACTATACATATCTCTTCCAAGAGCATCCGTACCAAATATATGCTGTAAAGAAGGACCTTGTAAGCGTATAGCCATATTCGGCTCATAAGGATTATGGGTAGCCAAAATCGGTGCAAAAATACTAGCGCCAACTATAATGCAAATTATAAAAATGGCTATATTTAGCTGTGTTTTTCTCAAATTAATCACCTAACTTAACTCTGGGATTCAGATAAGAAATAAGTATATCCACAAAAATTGTTACAACCACAAGCATCCATCCACTTATAAGTACATAGGCCTGTAAAACTGGATAATCTCTAAAACGAATAGCCTCCATAGCCATGGAGCTAATACCTGGGATTGCAAATATATTTTCTACAATAACACTGCCTGCTAACACGCTTGCAAAATAATTTCCCAAAAGAGCAATAACAGGAATAATAGCATTGGGCAAAGCATAGCAAAGAACAAGTTTGCATTGCTCAATCCCCCTCACCTTAGCCACAATGAAATATTGTTTGGCAAATTCACTGAGCATCATCCCTCGCATAAGCCTACATACAGTTCCCATGGTTGCAAAGGATAGAACTAAGGCTGGCAGTATAAAATGCACTAACGTATCACTGCCGTTAGTTGGCAAAAGCTGTAATCTTTCACAGAATATCAAAATCAAAACTAAAGCTAGCCAAAAGCTAGGAACACTAAGCATAACATTCGACAGGTTCTTCATCATGTTATCCAAAGGACTGTCCTGATGAACAGCACAAAGTACGCCCATGCCTATACCACCAATACCAGCACAAAGAAATGCTAAAAGCGCTAGTTCTAATGTTACTGGCAAGCGATGAAATATTTCTGTAGCAATGTCGCGACCATTGATATAGCTTGTTCCCAGATTCCCATGGATTACATTGCCAATCCAATCAAAATATTGTGATGGCAACGGTCTATTGAGGCCAAGTTCCTCACGCATAGCAGCAATCTGCTCTGCACTTGGCATATCCAAACCGCTCTGGTTTAAAGCAATCTCAGCAGGGTCACCAGGAGAAAGAACACCTAACAAGAAGGCTAATATGCTAATACCAATTAGTACAGGAATCGCTGTCATTAGTCTTATAAAAACATATCGAACCATTTTCAAACCTTTCAGTACGAATCAACATACTCTACTTTGGCAAGATTTATACCATAGATTAAGGCATCATAATTTTTTAGATGCTTATTATACGCCATAATAGTTTTATCATTAAACAAAGGTATTACAGGCTGCTCAATAACAGAAATTTCCTGCATTCTATTATAAAGCTCATGACGTTTGTTTTCGTCCAACGCGTGCTTTACTTCATCCATTAGTTTAATAATTTCATCGTTTTTATAATGCATACTACTCGAAACATTAGAAGCCCCGTTTGGCATCATAAATGTGTCAAAAATAACATATGGATCCCCATTGGGTAAACCACGTTGTAATCTAGCCAAATGATAATTACCTTTTTTCATTTGCTTACTCATAGTGGCATATTCTAATGATTGAATTTTTACATCCAAACCAATGTCTTTTAGCCAATAGGCTATGAGTTCGGCCTCACCTTTTTGCACTATTTCTGCACCATTAATGCAATAAATTACCTCACAACGTTTATCACCCAAGACCTCTTTAGCTAACATCTTAGCCTTGTCTAAATTATACTCAACAGGAAATTGCTTATAATAAGGACTTGTATAATTAAGAATATTATTAGTTGGTTCTGCATATCCAAGATAAAGAGACTGTGTAAGATCATTTCTATCTATAGCTAAACTTACAGCCTGACGCATACGTACATCATTAAAGGGGAATTTGCCACCATTTACATACAAGAAACGTATAAGTGACTGCTTATTCACAGAAACTCCAAAATTCGGATTTTGCTTGATTTCATAAGCAAGGAACGGAGGTATTGCATTAATATCTATAACGCCCCAAATTTCTCCTGCTTTTAAAGCAGCATAGCGTACATCAGCATTAGGTATAACCCGAATGATATAACTTGGAATCTTGGCTTTTTCTCCATAGTAAGCATCATTTCGAACTAATTTAACATATTTGTTCAATACATTTTCAGTAATTTTATAGGGTCCCGTTCCTTGAGCGATGCCATTAAAATTACCATCCTCAGCAAAGCATTCCGGAGCATACATAGGACTACCAAAATCCATCATTTTATA